>CAYYUU010000007.1:0-21634 GCA_964474955.1 uncultured Alcaligenaceae bacterium
TGAGAAATACTTTGAATGCCGAGTTCCCCGTTGTGTCGTAAAACTGGATGCTCAAGGTGTTCATCCCGCTCATGTGGCTGGGTTTTTCGACGGCGAACGCAGCACCGAGATTCGGATGGCGAATGTGCATGTCGAGCGATTTCGTTTGCACGTTGAAGAACTCACCCCACGTGCTGAACCCGCCGAATTGGCCCACGGCTTCGATGGTCGCGGCACCGTTCGAGACGATGACGTGGACCGTGCCGCAATGCTCGAGCGAGCGGATTAACTCCTCCCATCGTGTGATGTCGAGTTCGACAGCTCGGCCATCTGGCCAAACCCGCATGATCTCTACTTCTGGGACCCTAAGTTCCTTGGCCAGCTGCATCGTCATAGCGCGAGGGTTGTCGTTCAGAATTGCCTGAACTCGTTCGGCAAGAGTGGGGTGTGTTTCGGAAACCGAGGTTCCGGATTGTGGATTTGTCATCGCTTTGGTGGTCTTCTCAAAGGTGAAAGATGAAAGTCAAGAGACAAGAGTCAAGAGTCAAGAGACAAGCCAAAACCACGGATATCGCGGATACCACAGATTTGTTTTATCCGTGTTTATCTGTGACATCCATAGTTCATTTTTTCTGGCTCTTTCTTCCTTCGCACCTTCGCGTGAGATTCTGTCTTTCTCTTGTCTCTAGTCTCGTCAAGCAGCCTTGGCACGCGCCCCATCCAGGCTATCCAGGCAGATCGTTTCTTGGGGAAAATCACCCTCGGCCCCAGGCGTTTCTTGCTCAAAGGAATAGCCGAAAAGTTCGACGTCTTTTTGGTAAGCTCGCTCGACCATGGCGGCGGTTCGGTCGGTGTAGTAACGGCGGTAATCGCTTTTTCGTTTGGTCTTGTTTTCGTGCGGCAACTGAGTCTCGAGGCCCAGGCGGCTGGCGATGGCTTCGAAGTCTTGGTGGATGTTTTCCAATCGCCCGACATAATCCACCAGAAAATTCCCTTCGTCGTCGCAGAGAAAACTTTGTTGCAAGACGACGGCTTCGGTCGTGATCCATTCCAGATATTCGGTGAACGTTGTGTTCTCGTGGAGTTTCTCAAGTTGCCGAAAATTGCCCGTCTGCATGGTGTAATGATACAAAGAAACGTGCCAGTCCCAAGGATTTCGCACAAATGCAAACTTGAAGAACTTCCGAAAAACCTCCGTCGAGTATGCTTCCTGAATTTCCTTCGCCGAAGCATGACACGGAAGAAGGTTGGTTCGGTCGCGCAGGAACGACAACTCCAACCCGATTTTCTTGGTAGCGTTTCGCCACCATTGATATCGTGGGGGCGGAACCCATTCATAGGGCAACAACGCATTCCGGATGCTCCGCCCGGCGACCTTGTACACGTGGACGAAAATGAAGCGATGACTGAACGAGATGAGCATGGTTCGTCTCCCCCGAGCGAAACAGAATGTCCGGACGATAATGTCTTTTAATTTGGAGCGGGAGAGATACTTCGTGAACGAAGAATGTCAATAGCAGCTTTCTAGAACATCACCAAGTGTGCCGCGCTGAAAATTCTTCCCACATCCGGAGTCTTGTGCCGATATGGAAACTCCCCGTGGCGTTTGCCTTCGCCATTGCACTTCCGAGCCGATTCGTTTCTTTGGCCGGAAGGCGGAACTGGCATTGTTGAACCAATCTCTGCACGACGACTCTGTAAGTTTGGTCGCCATGGTTGGTCCTGGAGGACAAGGCAAAACAGCCATCGCACAAACATGGTTGGAACAGTTTCGGACGGATCAAGAAGGGAGCTTCGCGCCTTCCGCAGAGAAAACGTTCGCGAGCGTCGACGGCGTGTTTCTCTGGAGTTTTTATCGCGGAAAAGATCCGGATCATTGTTTGCGTGACCTGTTTCGCTATGCCGAACGGATGGACCAACTCCCCGACGTCTCGGCGAGTTATTGCGTGGACCACCTCCTGCCGCTATTGCGCCGCGAGCGTTGGGTGATTGTTCTCGACGGGACGGAAGTCGTGCAGCATGAACAGGGGTCATGGTATGGCCGGTTCGTTCATCCGGAACTCGGACGACTCCTCGAAGAACTCGCGTCAGAACCGATGCCGGGCGTTGTGTTGGTCACGACTCGCTTTCCGCTGCCCACATTGACAGCGAGACACCACGCCCGGGTGCTTTCGTTGGAAAGCCTCGACCTGGAAAGCGCAGTGAGCTTAATGCAAAGTCTTGGCGTGACCGGACAGCCCGAGGATCTTCGAGCGGCTGCGGAACTTTGCGGCTATCACGCCAAGGCGGTCGAATTACTCGCCACCTATCTTCGCCGATTTCATGACGGAGATGCGGCCAAACATCACACTGTTCCGCCTTGGTCCGAAGACTCCAACGTCAGCGATACGGAAAATGCCGTCTCGCGTGTGTTGGCCGCACACCAAGGGGTTCTCTCGGCAGAAGCGAAAGACATCCTCGCGTTGGCCACCGCGTTCCGGACGCCGCCGGACGAGCGACAGTTGCTCAGTTATCTTTTAAGTGATCCGGTGCGATCACTTTTACACGACACCTGGAAGCGGACCTATCCGCCGTTCGCCACCAGAGAGCGCGCGTGGCTCGCGGGTCAGCTCCAGGAACTGGTGGACTTGCGATTACTCGAGCGAGTACGGTCCGGAGAAGGCGAAAAAACGGAGTCTCCAACTTCGATGCGGCTCATCGACTCGCATCCTTTAGTCCGAAGTGGTTTCGATTCCATATTGGGCGGCGAAGGTCAGCACGCCAAAACTCGTGCGGGTTTCTTGAGCGGTCGACCGGATCGAAGATCACCCCAATCGTTGGAGGAAGCCAAGGACGAAGTCGAACTCTTCCACGCTTATTGCGACGCTGGGATGTGGAGCGAAGCCGACGGAGTGTATATTGCGTTAGACAATCCCAAGCACCGATTCTTGGCTCCGGCGTTCGAACGAGATCTGCTGCTTCGATTCTTCCCGGATGGAGACACGAATCAATCCCCGCTTTGGGCCGGATTCGGGCGATATCGAAGTCTAGCCATGTGTTGCGAACTGCTCGGAGACTTCCGGCAGGCGTTGCAAACGTACCGCACGACGGATGCGGCGCTGCTCGGCGACGCGTTGTTAGCACTTGGCGACCTGGAGCCATTGTTGAAAGTAGAGCAAATGCCACAACCGTGGCAAACACTCTGGCAGGCGTATCGTTGTCATGCCTTGGCAATCGCTGGGCGAGCAGATCAAGCCGAGCGGATTGCGCGGACCGTTGTGCCGGTCGACGTCTACGAATGGGTGCACGTCTTCGAATGTCTGTTGCGAATTGGTCGACTCGACGCGCTGGACCTGGATAGCCTGCTCTATCGCCCGCCGAATTCCAACGAACACACCTGGAGCCAACTCGCTCGCCAACGCATGCGTTTCGATTACCATCGTGTCGCGAACTCCATGGCGGTTTCCGAAACGGAATTACACCAATTCAAATCGCTTTTGGAAGACTACGACCGCGGTGGGTTGCCTTACGAACGAGCGTTGACTCGGTTGAGTTACGCTCGCTGGCTCCATTCCCAGCAAGATTTCGAACAGGCCCAACGTGTTCTCGACGCCACAATTGAACTGGCCCGCCGACACGACATGCGAGTGGTTTTGGTCGATGCCATCGAACTCCGGAGTGAAACTGGTGAGCAAAGAACAGAGAAAAGGGAGGGAACAGGGAACAGGGAACAGGGAACAGAAGTAAAAGACTTGCGCAAATCAATCGGGTATTTTGGATCCGTGCGACCCTGAGAGAAACAAGAGACAAGACCCTCACCTCTCAACCCTTTCTCAGGTCAGGTCGCTTCGTATTGCCTCGAACGGTATAATTTCCTATCAGGTGGTGGACATGTGGGATTGCCCACAACCACTGCCAACCTTTCCACCCGAGGACGGACACTTCTAATTTGCGACAGGATGGTTGGTGCGTCGTCAAGACTGAACTCGAATACATACACGTGTTATCCCACAGGAGGGACTGCCGTTCATGTCACGTTGGAATCTCATTTGGTTGCTTGGTGCCTTGGCCTGTGTAGCGGTCGGATTTCCCATCGCCTTGACTGCTCCGGCTCTCACCGGGTCCAACCCTGAAAACAACAAATACAAGAACATCAAATTGCTCGTCCAGGTCATGGGCGAAATCGAAGAGAACTATGTCCGTCCGCTCGACGACAAGCAAATGCGGAAGGTCGTCGAGGACATGATCAATGGTGGTTTGGGTGGACTCGACCAACACTCGAGTTTCATCGGGCCGGAAGAACTCAAGCAGTTCGAGAAGCACAGCCGTGGGCGATTCGGCGGCGTCGGAATCCGGATCACTGATGACCGCGCGAGTGGCGCCATTTTCGTCGAAACACCGATGGTCGGAACCCCGGCCTATAAGGCAGGCGTGCGAGCCGGAGACCTCATTTTGAAGGTCGACGGAAAATCGACGATCAACATGACCACCAAAGACGCCGTCCAGATGATCACGGGAAAGCCCGGAACCAAGGTCACGTTGACCGTCCGGCATGTGGGCGAAAAGACCACCGAAGATATTGAAATTACACGCGACGTCATCGCCATCGATAGCGTGTTGGGAGACCTTCCGAGGCCCGACACCGCCGACAAATGGGAGTACATGGTCGACAAGAAAAACGGCATCGCCTACATCCGCCTCGTCGCATTCACCGAAACGACCGTGAAAGAATTAACGACCGTCGTCGAAAAGCTCCAAAAGCAAGGGATGAAGGGACTGATCATCGACCTGCGGGACAATCCGGGGGGACTACTGACGGCTGCCGTAGATGTTGCCAGCATGTTCCTCGAACCCGGACAAAAAGTCGTGAGCACCAAGGACCGTGCGAAGCGAGAAAAAGTCTACCGATCGAACCCGCCGACTGGATTCCAACCGGTCCGAGATGTCCCCATCGTTATCATGCTCAACGGCTACAGCGCCAGTGCCAGTGAGATCGTGGCGGCAGCCCTTCGCGACCACTTGCGAGCCGTTCTCATGGGCGAACGGAGTTACGGTAAGGGGAGCGTCCAAAACGTGATCATGATGGAGGACGGCACGAGCGCCCTGAAGCTGACGACGGCAAGTTATTGGCGACCCAGCGGCAAGAACATCCACAGGTTCCGCGATGCCAAGAAGGAAGACGAATGGGGCGTCAAACCCAACAAGGGCTATGACATCAAACTGGAACTCGAAGAACGTGTGGCCTATTACAAATACAGGCGCGACAGAGATGTAGTGCGGAAAAAGGGCGATGCCAAAACGGAGAGGAAGAAAACGGCCAAGAAGACTTCCGACAAAGACGGCTCCGCGGGCGAAACCAACGAGCCGTTCAAGGATCGCGTGATGGAAAAAGCATTGACCTACCTTCGGAAGAAAATCCAGGGCAATGCCCAGAAGCAGACGCCGAAAGGGCCGGCCCTTCCGCCACCAACGGGCGGCGCGAATCGTCAGCCAACGCCGAAAACGAATGGACAATCCGAGCGACGCGGCGTGCGCCGACAACCGATTTCAGGTTGGCCTGTGCCTCGGATGGTTCGGCGAAAGGCCCTCTCGCCTTCGTAGACAAGAGTTAAGAGTCAAGAAGCAACCCCGCAAAAACTGGGGAACCACGGAGGGGGCACAGATTTCACGGATAAAAACTCATCTGTGGTATGAGTGACATCTGTGGTTTATCTGTTCCCCCGCTCCGAGGGGGAAGGTTCCGTCTTTCTCTTGACTCTCATCCCCGCCCGACAAACGGCATCTTGGTCGCCATCACATTCATAAACAGCACATTGGCGTCGAGCGGCAAGCTCGCCATGTACACAACGCCTCGGGCGACATTCTCAACATCCATCGTGGGCTCGACGGCGATTTCTCCGTTGGCTTGCGGCACGCCTTCTTGCATTTTCGCAGCCAGTTCCGTTAAGGCGTTGCCAATGTCGATCTGTCCACACGCGATGTTATACTTGCGACCATCGAGACTCGTTGATTTTGTGAGACCGCTCACGGCGTGTTTGGTCGCCGTATAAGGTGCCGAGTTTGGTCGAGGAACCTGGGCTGAAATCGAGCCGTTGTTGATGATGCGTCCGCCTTGTGGGTTTTGGCTCTTCATCAATCGGAAGGCTTCCTGAGTGCAAAGGAACACGCCGGTCAAATTCACATCGACGACCTTTTGCCACTGTTCGAGCGTCAGGTCTTCCAGAAGAATCGACGGAGCGCCGGTTCCCGCGTTGTTGAAAAGCACGTCGAGCCGACCGAATTGACTCTTGGTCTTCGCGAACAAATTCTGAACGGAATTCGGATCCGTGACGTCCGTGGGAACGACCAACGCGCGATCTTCGACTGAGTCAGCCAAGCGGACCGTTTCCTTGAGAGCCTCCTCGCGTCGACCTGCCACAACAACCGAGTACCCCTCCTTCCAAAAGGCCAACGCGACAGCCCTTCCGATTCCCGATCCACCACCCGTGACGATCGCAATTTTCCTGTCCGAACTCATGATTCCGTCTCCAACTTGCAGTTCGCTCTTCGCAGAGTTCTTCTCACTCCGCGGCTTGTACCTTCTCTGGTACACTACTTTCGCGAACGATCAGCTCGCCTGCAATCGTAACTTTCACGATCTGACCATTGGGATTGTCCATCCGTTGTCGCAGGATTCGCAAAGCATTGCGAACGATTCCCGCGCCCGGATAGGCGTAGGTCGTCACGCCCACGGTGAACAAGTCCCCGATCGGAAGATTGTCAAAGCCGACGACGGCGATGTCGTCGGGAACGCGAAGTCCGCGAGAGAACAACTCGACGATGAGCCCGATAGCAAAGGCGTCTTGGTAACAGATGACGCCATCGATGTGGCGACTCGTCAGTTCGTCGGCGAGCCAACGTTCGCACGATTTACCGACCAGGCCTCGCGGTTGCTGGAGGACAAGCGGTTCCAGAACTGCTCCGGATGGCCCCTCGGCAATCTGGGTCACGCGTAATTGGTGGAGATATCCCGCGACACGTTCGTCGTGAGAACTCGTCGGGGAAGCGACCACGATGGCGATGTGTTTCCTGCCAATGTCCAACAAATGCTCGGTCGTGCGGATTCCGCCATCGAGGTCGTCGACCGCCACGAGGTCGTGTTCGAGTTTGCGAGAATGCCCACGGAGGTTTCGCTCGAGCAACACGACCGGCAAGTTTTCGGCGACGCAGGATTCGAGAAATTTTTCGTCCTGGGCGGCCTCTGTTTCACTGCTGCGCGAAGGAAGAAAAAACATCCCCGCAACTCCGTCGGCCTTTGCGTTGCGGATTTGCTCTTGCATGTCCTTGCGATTGACGCCCGACCCAAGGTCGAACGTCTCAAAGAACTCGACACCTTCTTCTCCCGCGACGGTCTCGAAACCCAAACGCGAAACGGCCGAGTTGAGCTGTTGCCATTCACCAGACGTGACTCGCAAGCACAGTCCCCATTTCTCGCGGGTTAATCGTCGAGTTGAAACGGTCTGATAACCCCGAGAATTCTCCTTGCGGCGGATGAGGCCCTTCGAACAACACACCTGGATCGCCCGGGCTGCCGTCACGATGGAGACGCCGTGTTCGCGAGCAATCACCCGAAGACTCGGGACTTTCCGATTATCCCAAAGGCCAGAGCGGATGCGGTTCTCGATGTCTTGTGCAACTTGTATATATTTCGGATCGTCTGGTTTGTGCAGCATGATCTTCAAGCCTGTTCTCTTCTACTGTTGCCAACTCTCGTTTTTTCCATCATTTGTATTAACAGATTGGGGTCTATTGTCAATTTGAATTAGTCAAAATATCAATCCTTGAATTTCATCAAAAAGCCTCGCTTTTTTTTCGTTTTTCGGAGAATCCATTTGGGTGTCGCGAGATTTTTCCGTGTAAATTTTTCAGGCAGGCGCAGATACGTTCACTTTTTGAAGAATTTGTTTTTAACAATGTATACTACAAAATGAATTTTCGACTAGCTCAAATTGAAATTGATTTCTGAGGAATTGATGAAAGATAAATAATCTAATTGAATGTGTAAACTCTTGTGACTTCGAAGTGTTGTTGCCGACGGTGTTGGTGGGTTGTTCGGAAAGATCCGCCTGCCTGAGTAAACGTCGATGCTCTCAAACACGACATCGCGGCAAGATTCTATTTCAAAGCTTTGAATTTCTTGACGCATTCGGTGATTGCGACTTCGGTAGGGAGGCGTTCGATGCTCGAAGCTCCGAAAAACCCGACGATGCCTTCGGTGTGATGGAGGATGTATTTGGCGTCTTCCGGTTCGGAGATAGGCCCACCGTGACAAAGCACGATAATGTCCGAACGGATTTTCTTGGCCGCGTCGTGCATTGCCTGAATTCGCTTCGCCGATTCTTCCAGAGTCAGCGCCGTCTGGGCACCGATGCTCCCTTTCGTCGTGAGACCCATGTGCGGAATCAAGACGTCCGCACCAGCCGAAGCCATCGCCGTTGCATCGTCAGTATTGAACACGTACGGACACGTGAGTAATCCAAGATCGTGAGCCTCGCGAATCATGTCGACCTCGAGTCCGTATCCCATCCCGGTTTCTTCGAGTCCGGTCCGATACGTTCCATCGATCAGACCAACCGTTGGGAAGTTTTGCACGCCACTGAACCCGACAGCCTGAACCTCTCGCAAAAACAGCTTCATGATGCGAAACGGATCGGTGCCGCAAACGCCCGCAAGCACCGGTGTGTTTCTGGCAACGGGTAAGACCTCGCGAGCCATTTCCATCACGATTTGGTTGGCGTCTCCGTAGGGCATCATGCCGCTCAGACTGCCACGGCCGGCCATTCGAAACCGCCCCGAATTATAGATGAAGATCAGGGCGATCCCACCCGCTTCGGCACACTTCGCGCTGATCCCTGTGCCCGCACCACCACCGATGATCGGCTTCCCGGCTTCGAGTTGGGCTCGCAGTCGTTGGAGACATTCTTCACGTGTGAACAAGCTCATGAGGATTCCTTCGTGTGGTGGACGCGAAAGTTCTTGATGTCGGTTTGTTGTCTTTGCTTTTAATTTGGAGTTCAGCGGGTCGACGCCGCTTTGATAGTTCCTGATTCCTCGCTCGCGCTTTGGGTTGGTGTATTTTAGAATTCGGCGGGTCGACGCCGCTTTGGTATTTGTTTTGTTCTGGTCGGTTTTTGATTTTCTTTTGCTTTGGCTTGGTTCAACCTGTTGTCAGGTTCGCACATTCAACAACAAAATCCCGGCAATTGCGCACTGCATCTGGATGAGTTGAGTGTGGACGCGGTCTACATCGTCGCCGTTCTCTTTGAACCAGTCGGCGTACACCAAGCGAGGAGCATCACTCTCGGGGTTCTCGCGGATGGCGAGGAGAAAATCTTCGTGCATCGGTGTCTTCGAGCGGAGTAGTTCGATTCCACAAAGTCGTCATTCTTTCCGCGATAAAATACCAAAGGACACTTCCATAAACGAAGCTCCGTTGGTGGCAAACTCATGAATCTTCGGGACGAGGTGGATTGGCCCAGTGGCCAGTCGAATCGATCCCTTGGACGACGACACCCTTCTTGTTCCAATCCAAATGCGCCTTCACGTCCGGCGTGCAATACCTCAGCGTCAAACCGCATCGTCGTTTATCGGAAAGGTTCGCGTCCGATCCATGGAGCAATAAGTCCGAGTGAATCGAAATTTCACCGGCCTTCAAAACGTTGTCGGCGAGAGTCCCGTATTCCTCGGGGTTTTCAATTGTTTGATCCAAGACATTCGCCTCATCCGCCTCGCTCTTGCGATACGTAATGGAACCGTGGTGGTGCGAACCAGCCACAAACTTTACGCAAGCGTTGTCGAGATCGGCGTCGTCGATGGCGAGCCAAACCGTCACCGTCTTCGATGGCGTCAACGGCCAGTAGCTCGCGTCTTGGTGCCAGGCGACGGTCTTTCCGTCGTGGGGCATCTTACAGAAGAAGTGAGAGCCCCAACCAATCACATTGTCGCCAAGCAAGTCCGACACACAATCGACAATTCTTGAATTCGTGAGCAGATCATACACGCGGCCGTATTTCAGGTGAGCGGTGCTGATGGAATAACTGTCTCCCCCAGCGGCCATGACCTTCTGTAACAGATCATCGAAGTAGAGGCGAATGTCGGTAATTTCTGACGCATCAAAGATGGAAATCGGTTGAAGAAAACCATCACCGTTGAACGCTTCGATTTGAGAAGGCGTCAGTCGGCGGAGGTGCGAAGGGCTGGAAGGGTAGAATCGCAGTTCTCTGTCAATCCCGGCGAGTTCGTCCTCTTCGGGAATCATTCGAAAGTTGGCGTTGTTCATGTTGTGTGCTCCGTGGGATTTCTGTTCTCTCTGGCAATTCTACCACGAACTTGATCCCGCGTCACAACAACAAAAAACGAGATGGCTCGTACTGGGAGTGAGCCATCTCGTTGATTCGCAGAACTAGAATATTGGAGCAGCTTGGGTCAGTAGAGAACCCTCCTTTATTCGAGAAAATGCGAAAGTGAAGAACGAACAGGTAGCAGTTTGGATGTCACCGGCAAAGGGTGATCGCTTCTCATATTACCGAGGATAACCATAACCGTAATAGTACGGTGGATAGTAAGCGGGCGGATATCCATATGGATTGTAAGTTGGATAATAGCCACGGTAGTGACCATAACTCACAGGTCGAACCGGAGCTGGGCCATAACCAGGCATTTGTGGCCGCTGTGTGCTATGCGAAATCGTGGGCATTGGTGTTGGTGGTGGTGGCCTGTAATCCCCTTCGTTTCCGTCGCTACCTTGCGGTGGAGGAGGCGGAACAGGTGGGTGCCCCGATCCAGCCGCACATCCATCTGGACCACAATCCGGTGGGCAAGGATAGGCAGGATAGCCAAAGCATGGCGGAAGCATGGGCGCCATGGGAGGGGTCATGCATGGATTGAAGCAACCGGAAAATCCACACCCACCAAACGACGGACAACATCCGTCGCAAAAGATCCGTCCGCGACACACGGGTGTGAAGGCGTTGTAAGGTCGGACGGCAATGAACATCGAATACTTATAAGCGTGGCGAAGTTTCCAAAAACCGAACAAACCTGCTTGGCTCGTGTTCGTCGTGGCCCCAAGTAAGAGCATCAAGCAGATCAGGCAATATGTTATGTGTTTTTTCATCAAGCTGACCTGTGTTCCGTGGAAGTTCAGGGCCAGCGATCTCACCATCCTCCTGATGATGCGCTTGGGCCCGAGATCACATGAAATGTATCACCCGTCCGAAACCGCGGGGGAAATTTGTCGCGTTTTTTGGACTCATTTGGCATCATCACGACGGCAAGAAACTTATAAGACTTGAGGCTGTTGGGAAGAGCGCACTTTGACAGGGTTTTGTGAAAAGTCGTAGAGTTCGATTAAAGTTATTGCTGCCAGCCGAAGGAAGGTCACAATTTCCTTGGGATGTGGAACGGGAAAGAAATGTCTGTCCGGCTTCTTGAGGGACTTTGAAAAACCGGACAACAATATATTTCGCGTTCCTTGTCCCAAGAAAGATATGTAACGTTACTACCACTGGTCTCAGTATCAAGTTTTATTTGTTCGAAGTATGTTCCGCCAACATATTGCAGAACAACGCCCCTTGCTCGAGCGCGTCGTCGAGAGCGACATGGCTATGTTTGAATTCCGGATCGAACCAGCGCGACGGGAACTTACGCTTCACGGACTTTCGGAACTCCGTCTTGAGCATGGCCATTCCATAGGTCTTGATGTCCAGGGCCGCGAACGAAAAGGGGCTCTCCTTCGCGAACCGCATTAGATACCAGTAGACGAACACGAAGTCGAAGCCAACGGGATACGCCACGAAGACCGGACGCGCGGGGAGCCCCTTGAGCCAGGCGACATACCGTAACATAGCCGCTTCGGGCGACTCAAGATTTTCCCGCGTCGCTTGGTACGCCTCCGGGTGTCGTTGCCACCAGGCGAGCGTAGCCGGATCAGGGCTTGCGTCGGGAAGCGTTTCGAGGTTCGCCGCGAATGTATCGACAAGGGTCTTGTCGGGCAGATACGCAGCCGAGGCAAAACTCAACATCGAGTGAGGACCTGGAATCGGTCCGTCGGCTTCGATGTCTGTACTGACGTAGATTTCGGCCATGGAAATTTCCTGATAAGGCTCGAAGGCAATGGAGTTTGGCTGCGATGGGCGATCGGATCAATGAGGGTCAGATTTTGCTCTGAAATCTTTTCACTCCGCGAAAAGCAACTTTCTCACTCTAATTGATCTGACTGCTGGTTTCCGCAACGAAAACTAGTTCTTCCCTGGAAGAACCACACCGGATCGGGCGAACGAAACGGCCTGAGCCCCATTGATCCCCACCATCACGGCTTCGATCCAGGGAGCCGACACTCCAGAAGGAGACTTCCAATCGACCAAGAAGTTCGCGCCCGAGCCGCCCTCCGAGTCATGGCGTTCGACAAGAAACTCAATCGTTTGCAATGGGCCCAAACGAATCCACTCGTCGAGATACGTTTTCTTCAATTCGCCTTCGGTGTCGTAATACTTGACCGAACGCAAGTGCACGGAGTTCGATGGGTCTATGTTCCGAATGCTCAACGTGACCTCCAACAACAGCGGTCGGCCCTTGTCGAAATAGATATGCGAATAGGCCGGAACATAGGTCGTCCTTTGAGGCCCGAGTTCCTTAGGCAGTTCCGCAACGGCAAGGGCTTTGAGATCCGGTGGCGTGTAAGCCTTCGGTGGCAAGTGAGTCACTCGCTCTTCTACTTTTCCCAGCCTCGCATCGAAGTAGAAAAACAAGACCAATAGAACCATCACCCCAATTAACCCAAAAATGATGGAGAGAAGGATGGAACGCGTTGAATCGTTTTGCATAGAAGAGTTCCAGTTCTGAAAGCGTCTTGTGAAAGTGCTTCAGGATTTCGGCGTTTGAGTTTCGACAAGCCTGAGGCGCGGGCGAAGGATCTTTCTCGCGTTTCAGACTTGTCTAAAAAAAACAACCGAATCTCCGACCCCACGCCCATTCTGCCAAAATCTGCCATTGCCTCACTTTTCTTGTTCCTTTATACCCGAGTATCACCAACGTTGGGGTGGTGTTTGTGCGTACGCTCAAGGAGGGGCCAACGTGCCGCTGCTGGAAGTCAAAGCTCTCATCAAAAACTACGGCCGCCGCCGCGTCGTGGACGGAATCACATTCGACGTCGAACCAGGCGAAGTCGTCGGGTTGCTTGGCCCCAACGGTGCCGGAAAGACGACGAGCTTTCGAATGACGACCGGGCAAACGACGCCCAACGCGGGGCAAGTTTGCTTTAACGGCAACAACGTCACACATTTGCCGATGTACAAACGAGCGCGTCTCGGAATGGGCTACTTGCCCCAGGAGACGAGCGTCTTCCGCCGCCTCAACGTCGAACAAAACATATTGAGCATCCTCGAAATCCTCCCCAAGGCTAGGAGTCTCGGACGAAAGTTGACACGTCGAGAACGCCGAGAACGAACCGACCAGGTCTTGGAACAGTTCGGCCTGACTCATGTCCGTAAGAACAACGCTTCCCGCCTTTCCGGTGGCGAAAAACGACGCCTCGAGATTGCCCGGTGTCTTGTCTGCGAACCACTTTTGATTTTGCTCGACGAGCCATTCACCGGAATCGACCCCAAGACCATCGCCGACATCCAACAGATCGTCATCCAACTCCGAAATCAGGGCATTGGGTTGTTGTTGACCGACCACAACGTTCGGGAAGCCTTGAAGATCACGGACCGCAGTTATCTCATCAAAGATGGAAGGGTGCGAACCCATGGAACGCCCCAGGAGATTCTCCACGACGAAATTGCGATCAACGAGTATCTCGGAAAAGACTTTCACAAGGACGTGCTTTCGGAACACGGAGCCAATATTCCGCGGCCTGCCCCCACGGCCTCGCGAGACCATCTTCAGGTCCAACCGCCGTTGTCTGCTCCGCGAAAACCTGTCCTCCAACCGGCCCGCCAAGCTCCACCGACAACGACTGCTCCCAATGCTCCGCCGACCAATGGTCCGCCAAACCAAACGTCCCAGCTCCCACAACTCGTAGAACTCCTGAAGAACCCCGGCTACCAGGCGACTGCGATGAAGGAACTCATTGCGGCAGGAATGGCCGCCGTGCCATACCTACTCGATGCCTTAGGCCGACGCGACGTCGAACTTCGTCGTCTGGCCCAGGAGATTTTGCAAGCAATCCACAATGCACCCATCCCGTTCGATCCCTACGCGCCCGAGGCGAACCGAACACAACAGATCGAAGCGCTCCGGGAACGATGGCTGCGCCGCGCGGGGTGATTGGATGACGTCGAGGAGATGACGAGTTTTGAGACGAAGACCAGAACAACAAGTCGAGCCGGAAACCAGGCCCATTCCGGCACGCGCGAAATAGAACTTCCGGCCATCTTTGGCAATATGCAAAAGCCGCCCGTTGACATTCATTATCAGACCGTTAAAATTTTACCACACTAACGTTTTCGCGAATCCGCCCACAACCATCACCTTATGTTGCCTTGGCGCACTACTTCGACAAGGAAGTACGGATGAGCATTGCTCTGGATCAGTCCAACCTCCAAACCGAAAAACAACCGCCACTTCTCCCAACGAGTGTTCAAAAGGGCCGTATCCATTGGGTCTACGCGATAGGCGTTCTCGGTTACCATCTCCTTGCGCTGTTAGCTTGTGTGCCCTGGTTTTTCAGTTGGACTGGACTGATCGTTTGCTTGAGCGGGCTTTACGTGTTCGGCACGCTGGGAATCAACCTCTGTTACCACCGATTGCTGACACACCGCGGCTTTACTTGCCCGCGCTGGTTAGAACATGGGCTCGCGATTCTCGGCGTTTGCTGCTTACAAGACACTCCGGCCAGGTGGGTGGCCGTCCACCGGATGCACCACCAACATTCCGACGAACAAGCCGACCCGCACAGCCCATTGGTAAACTTTTTTTGGGGCCACATGGGTTGGCTCCTTGTCGAAAATGAACAACTCAAGCGGCTCGACCTTTTCGAACGATACGTCAAAGACTTGTTGCGAGATCGCTTCTACTTGAGGTTGGAACGAGGAGTTCTCTGGGTCTGGCTCAACCTGGCCCAATGGGTCGTTTTTTACCTCGTGGGATTCGGCATCGGTTGGCTTCAGTCCGGACAACTTTTGCCGGGAATTCAATTCGGCCTGAGTCTTCTCGTTTGGGGCGTGTTTCTCCGGACCGTCTTGGTCTGGCACATTACCTGGTCGGTGAATTCTGTCACGCATCTCTGGGGGTATCGAAATTACGACACGAATGAATCGAGTCGCAATAACGTCCTCGTTG
Source organism: uncultured Alcaligenaceae bacterium (assembly GCA_964474955.1). GTDB lineage: Bacteria > Planctomycetota > Planctomycetia > Gemmatales > Gemmataceae > CAYRFQ01. The sequence goes on from CAYYUU010000007.1 coordinate 15,280, forward strand.
GCCTGATCAGTAACGGGGAAGGCTGGCACAACAATCACCACGCTCACCCACGTTCGGCCGCTCATGGACACCGTTGGTGGGAATTTGATGTCACCTACCTCACGATTCGATTGTTCGGTCTGCTAGGTTTGGCTCGAGATATCGTGTTGCCCAAAATCCCAGAACGCGACCCAAAAGCCATGACAGAACGCGAACAAGCCGACACCGATTCTTCCCGCGCTACAGAAACAACAAGTTCGGTCTCGCTGACCCAACGAGTTCCTGCTTCCGCCTCGGACGAAGAGACCAATTTACCCGTCGCTCCGTGCAGCACGCCTTGATCGTACACACTCCGTTCGGTTTATCAGTGAACCCGATCGATCTACCGCTGTTCTGGTGGCATAGGATTGCTGTATATCTGTGCTTGCGGGAAACGTTCCTGCAACCGCGCAATTCCCTTCTTCGTGACGCGGGTCTGGCAAACATCCACCACCTTCAAATTCGGCAGTTTCAAGAGATGCTCGACCGCGGCATCGGAAACTCCGGTGCAGCTCAACTTGGCGACTTCCAAATTCGTGAGGGGAACGAGATGCTGGAGAGATTCGTCCGTCAATCGATTCATCGTCAAATCCAGCCAACGTAACTCGGACATCGACCCAAGGAGCGGCATCTCCGATTCGGTGACGTGGCAACTCCAAAGCCGCAACTTTTGCAGTCGTGGAAACGTCGTCAAGTGTTTCCAGCCTGCGCCTTCCACTGCGGCCACGTCCATATCGAGTTCTTGCAATCCGGGTACTTCCAAACGCGAGAACCCCGCGTTCGTCTTGCCTGTGACTTTGTAACTCCGCAAACGCAACTTCGTCAGAGACGGCAGTTCGTTCAAATGGGTCAGCCCTCTCGGAGCCCACTCGAGTTTCAAATCGAGTTGGGCGATTGCCCTGCACTCTTTCAAATGCCGAAGGTCGCCATCCTTTCCTGTGCCTTGCAGACTGAGCGTTCTCAAGGACCGGAGATGCCGTATTGATTTCAGTGCTTGCCGCATCGTTCCTTTGAGCTTCAATTCCCGAAAATGCTCGGTCTCTGGAAGATGAGCAAGCCCAGAGCCGTTCAGTCCTTGTATCCCGCATTTGCCGCCGATCGTCAGTGAGCGCAAGTTCGGGAGGAATTCCAAAAAATTCAAGCCAGCATCGTTGATCTCAAAAGAGGTCCACGAATCGAGATTGAATAATTCTAGAAAGCGAAGTTGCGTTAGCTCCCGCATTGAGGATAGACCTTCGTTGGTGATGCCATAATGTTCCACTCCAACCACCAGTTTTCGCGGGCGCAGTCGCGGGACCACTCTCGCAACGTGTTCGTCTTCCATTCTCCGCAGGACCACACTCGGAAACTTACCAAGCAGCGGCGATTCCGGAACTTGCCCAAGGTGGTTCTCGACGCCAGACCAATAGTCCGCTTTCCAGAGCGTTGCTTCTTGGACAAGTTTCTCATGTCTGGACCACCAATCGTCGGTTTCTTTGTACAGCAGATAGTCGGGCCGACGAAAATCAAGACTCAAGAAACCGCGGACAAACTTGGTGTTGAAACCTTTCGGAGATCGCGCGACCCATTCCGCCTCGCGTTCCTTCAAAATCTCCGTTTCCCGCTCGACGAGTTGGCGGTACCCTGGCGTACAGGATTCCCCTTGAGCAATGGCACATTGAATGCGGATAAACTCGGCTCGGTCTGGGTCTCCGTTTTCTTCGAGCCAGTCGGCGTAAATCAAACGCGGAGTGTCATCATCGAAGTTATCCCAGATGGCTTCCCGCAAAGATTGTTCGTCAGACATTGCAAGCTCCGCCCAAGTCGCGAAGAATGTGGTTCAGAAAACTATCCTGATCACCTTACCAGAAAATCCACATCGTCGCCTGTTGGGAACTCACTGCCCGAACCGCGATGCCGCCCGAGTTGTCTTTCCGACGAGCATGTACTCGCAGATAATTTCGTGAAGCGTTACAACAACGGAGATACGATTTGAGTATCTGGATTCAAATTACCTCGGGTGAAGGTCCCGACGAATGCGGTTGGGTCGTTGGAAAAGTCGCCGAACAATTGCAGCAACACCTGGAAAGTCTCGGGTGCGAAGTTACGACGCTTGAGGCCATCGAAGGCGGCCATTCGGAGACGTTCAAATCCATCTTGTTGGCTGTCGAGGTGGAAGGGGAACCCCCTGATCTCACCGATTGGTTGGGTACAATTCAGTGGATCGGCCAAAGCCCTTTCCGACCGAATCACAAGCGAAAGAACTGGTTCGTCGGGGTCGAATGTTTCTTGCCGATTGAGCAGTCCCGCTGGTCCGAATCCGAACTGAAAGTCGAAGTCATGCGAAGTTCCGGTCCCGGCGGCCAACACGCGAACAAAACCAGTTCCGCCGTTCGCATCACACACATCCCCACGGGCCTTCAGGCTTCCGCCCAGGAAGAACGATCCCAGATCCACAACAAGAAATTGGCCCTCGCTCGACTCGCCGCGAAATTCGAGAGCGAACACTCCAAGGCCGAAGGCGACAACCGAAACCAACGCTGGCAAGAACACCACCATCTCGTGCGCGGAAAAGCCGTTCGCGTTTACGAAGGAAAACACTTCCGGCTGAAAAGAGCTTCTTGAGGAGCGTCGGTTCCTTGTCTTTGGTTTTTTGTAGTAGGCACACTCCGTGCGCCGTTAGTTTTGTTTTGGATTGTGGCAGCGGGCTGCTGCTTTGGTACTCTTGTATTTCCTCGCTCGCGCTTCGGGTTGGTGTAAGAGTTCCTCGCTCGGGCTTCAGGTTGGTATATTTTGGATTGCGGCAGTGAGGTGCCGCTTTGGTAGTTTTTGTCGTGATTTTTGTTTTTGTTTGCTTTGGTGAAGAACAGTCTCAAGCTCGCATTCCAAAACAGCACCCGGACTCTCATTTTATTCCCATTCCCCGTGGCTCCGGACAAAAACACCCAGAAAAATGTGAGGTCCTTATGATCAACGCCAGCACTCTCAATTCGGTCCCATCGGTCGATCGTTTCGTCGGATGTCTGCTCGGAGTTGCCGTCGGGGACGCTCTTGGAGGATTGTTCGAGGCCCAGTCGGCGGACCACATCCGAAGCCGCTTTGCTGACTCGGAAGCTCTGATTAATTATCCCACCGACCAACTGACCTACACCGATGACACCCAGATGACAATCGGTGTGGCTGAGACGTTGGTACAACACGGCGCGCTCATCGAAGAACATTTGTGCAAAGCGTTCGTGGCCAATTACGTCCCTTCTCGCGGCTATGGCCGTGGGGCTCGACGCATCCTCGACGCGATGGAGGACGGAAGAGATTACAACGCCATTGCCGAAGCAGTCTTTCCCGGTGGGTCGTATGGTAACGGAGCGGCCATGCGAGTTGCACCGGTCGGCCTCCTCTTTCATAGGGACCTAACCAAACTGCGAGAACAGGCGAGGTTGTCGGCTTGGCCAACGCATCGCCATCCCTTGGGAATTGAAGGAGCGCAGCTGCTTGCAACTGCCGTCGCCCTCTGTCTCACGCTCGACACGTTGGACAAGAACGATTTTCTCTCCCGGTTACATCAGATTTGTAAATCCTCAGAGTTCCATCAAAAACTGCAGTTAGCCCAACAAATCACGTCGACGCAAGAACTCGCTCAACTTGGTAATGGGATCGAAGCGTTGGAATCGGTTGTGACTTCTATCACGTCTTTCTTACTCACTCCGAACTCGTTCGCCGACACAGTTGCAAACGTGATCTTTCTTGGTGGAGACACGGACACGACAGCTGCAATGGCTGGTGCCTTATCCGGCGCTTTTCTTGGGACTCAGGGAATCCCCAAACGGCTGATCACGCTGTTGGAAGACTGGAGAAAAGGCAAAAGCTATTTACAGGAACTTGGAGAAAAGTTGTGGCGACAATCCACTAATATCGGCTCGACTCATTCAGAATGATAGGACCACATTCGTGTCGGTGACTTTACCGCTTGTCTTGGTGAAGTATGTCGTTTGGGTAAAACGAACTATGAGGACGATTTACTTGGGAAGTTAGGTCAAAGTAATATTTAACAACATGGCAAAATAAGTGTCTCAGGTAGTATTTGCGACTGTTCAAGTGTCTCGATAAACACAGTCTCTTCTGCCTGGAGGCATTCATCATGTTACCAACTCGAAAGCGGAATATCCGGAAACTTACTCTGGAAACATTGGAATCTCGTTATGTCCCCGCAACCTACAATTTTATCAACACCGGGACTACTTTGATCGTCGAACAAATTGCTCCTGCTTCGGGGGATCTTCAGATCACCGAAACGGGAACACTCCTCACTCTCGAAGACGGCGCAGGCACTGTCACATTCAACACTACAGGTGTTGCAAACATCACATATAACTTGTTCCCCACCGATACGTCCGAAGTCGAGTGGTTCCAAACAGGCCCACGTTCCGGCAACGTGACGTTCAACTTGCGGAATGTCCTGCCCAGAGAAATTGACATGGAGGACGGAACGGGAGGGGTATTTGGGAACGTGGTCATTAACGCCCCGGGTGGATTCGAACCCGAATCGGAAATCGGAGACGACGCTCCTGCGTTCATCGGCGGAAACCTGACCCTTTTGGGAAGCCTGGGGTTCGATTTGGTGGAAATCGGGGATAATTTTCCCGCCGTAATTGGTGGCAACCTCACCGCCATCAACATTAACGAACTTGACCTGGATACGTTAAATCTGGGCGGTTCGGTGCTCTTGCAAAATTTCACTGATTCCATTGATACTGAATTCGACACCGATTTTGACACGTTCATCGGCGGAAACGTCACCTACTTTGGAGGCTCTGGTTCGGACTTCATTGATGTCGAGGGGACCATTAGTGGCAACCTGTACGCCAATTTCGGGTCACAACTTCCCTTTGGATTTTCGGCGATCGAGGTTGATTTCGGCGGTGCGGTCTTTGGCAATATGACCGTTATCGGAGGGAACCTTGGATTTGATGGCGTGGCCTTGTTCCCAACTGGAATCATCGGAGGGAACCTGAACATGATGCTTGGTGGTGGAGTGAACGATGCGTTCCTACTTGGTGAATTCCAGGGGCAGTCGATCTTTTACCAGGCTGGAAGCGGTTCGGATTCGTTTGCGTACTTCCCAGACCCTGGTTCCTCTTTGCCAAGGATCACGGCTTTCATGGGCGCCGGTGACGACCTGGTCGAAATCGACACGACCCTCGCGTCATTGAGTTTTGCCTTCATCGATGCCGGAGCGGGTAGCGATACTCTCGACGTTGTGGGTGTTATTTCCTACCCGGCATTCTTCCAGAATTTCTAAAGTCCTTCGCAGCAACTCGTCGCCCATTATGCCTGCCGCAAATTCCCGCTTTTCATCCTGGATCGCTGGGTGTGTTCTCTCGATTTTCCTACAATATTGCCAGCGTTGAGGCGAACAACGAGATAGCAACGTCGGCATTCCGAGGAATACACCCATGACTTATCCCCCCTTGCTCGCCAACCTCCAGAGCTTTTTTACGACCCTCCCATGGTGGGCGTATTTGGCGTTCATTGGTGGCGTCATTCTCTTCATGATCATCGTCACTCTGACGGTCCTGGGCTCGCTTTCTCGCGACTACTTCATCAACGAAATTACGCCCGTCAGCAACCGATCTTTCTCCGGCGTAATCCTCTTCTTCTTCCGAAATCTGTTCGCCCTCGTTTTGATCGTTGGCGGACTGATCTTGGTCCTACCCGTCTTTCCGTTGCCTCCCGGAAGCGGATTCATCTTCTCCCTCGTCGGCGTCATCATCAGCGACATCCCCGGGAAGCGAAAACTGCTCTACCGAATCATCAGCATCCCAAGAGTCCACAGGGCCACGACCTGGCTTCGTCACCGCCTCGGAAAAGAATCCTTTTTCTTGAAAGAAGATATTGCGGAGGTGCAAGCGGGTGAGATGCCATCCACCACAACTATTGAACCAGCCGCAAAAGCGATCAAAACGGAACCAACGGTAATGAGTCCGGAGCGATCTTCCGGGCTGTGATCGGAATTCATCCTGGACCGCGCAACGATGAATTGCTTGCGGCATTCTTCGACCGTAGGACTGGGGTTTTCGAGCGGCTTACGCTTGCGTTGGGTACGGTTTCTTTTTCAAAGTTCCTCTCGCCGCTTGCGGGGAGAGGGCCAAGAAAGATAACACTGTGGGTGAGGGATTTTCAGTCTTCGAACCTGAATGAACAAATGCGTAAACCGATTTTCTTTGGACACCCCTCATCCACAGCGTTCCCCGCTTCGCTCGGGTTTGGCCTTCTCCCGTAAGCAGGGCGAAGGACTTTGCATTGACCTTAGTACTACAGCGCGAGGTCTTGCTTTCTGGTGCTCCTTAACTCCTACAAT
>CAYYUU010000008.1:0-21102 GCA_964474955.1 uncultured Alcaligenaceae bacterium
GGTGCGGACTGAGTAACAATTTATTCCTCTCCGCCAGTCAAAGTGACGATTGTTTAATCAGACTTGATCGCACCCCACCACCGGAGCCTCCATCCGATGTCTCGTGTTCCCACTTTCCGACTATGTCTTATGTCCGTCTTTCTGTTCGTGATCGGACAACACACCTTTGCCGCGCCGCCTTCGCAAGACAAGAAACAACCCACGTTGAAAATTGTCGATTTCAGCGGCAAGGAACACACCATCACTTCGTGGAAATTCAGCCTCGGAACTCGTCCGCTCTCGTGGCTCAACGCAGGCAAGAAAAATGCCTCCATAATGGATGGCACGGCGTTGGAATTCGTCGCCACGGACAAACGACCTATTCGATTTCCAGTGACTACTCTCGTTGCTCTCAAGCACGTCCGGTCGTTGACGTTCGACGCGAAGAAACAAATGGCGATCCTCCGAGTTGCGGGGAAAACACCGAAAGAAGACATCATTCTCAAAGGCCCCCTTGGGTACGTCGGGATGAACGTGTTCGTTGTCGACGCTCAAGCCGAACTCAAGGGGCTCGGGAAAGCAGAACTCAAGTTCCAAGGCGGAGTCCGACGCGGCATCCGAAGCATTACGTTTTCCGATCCTGTTCCGCTGCCCGAACTCCCAAAAGGACGCCCGGCCCGAGTCATTACGATCGACAAAGCGAAAACGGCCCACGACATCGTCGATCTTCGACCGCTCTATCGAATCGGACGGACTGCTAAACCGCAGATCGACCCAACGTTGTATTTCCAAAAGACCCTGAAGATCGACATTTCCAAAATTCAGAAGATGAGTCAGGTCGGTAACGGTGCCGTGACGCGACGAGGATTGGTGTTCGATGTGACGCTCAAGGGGGGCACCCAAAAGCCGCTCGTGTTGATTCAACGCCAGGTCGCCAAGAGACAAGTTCTACTTCTCGAAGGGCTGGTTGGGCGAGTGCCCGTCGGATATGCTCTCGTGCCTACCCAGAGTATCGCGCAAGTCTTCTTTGCTACAATGATCCCTAAGGCTAAGAAAACACCTCCGCCGATAGGGGAGAAGAACAGGCAGTAAGCCACTGCGTTTGCTTTAGAATTTTCAAAGGTCATTTTGAAAATTCTGGAGGATTTCGGGTCGATGTCCAGGCCACCGGACAGATTGCTTTCGACATTCCGAATCGTCCGGCCTCCCAACGGTCCGGGCAAGGCGCTTCTCCCTTGTCCGCGACTCCGCGAACGCGGACAGCGTACCGGCCTTGCAACTCACGTCGATCCGGGGGTCGGTCGTAAGTACGACGAGCAAGACCTCGAAGAGTGGATCGCTCGGAGCCCGGAGGCGATCTTCCCCAGGCAACCGATGGTTGTACTTTCTGCCGAGAAATACGGACGCCTCGACGCCAAGGCTTCCGCCGACTTGCTCTTCGTTGATCGACACTTCCAGTTTCACGTCGTCGAGACGAAAATCCCAAGCATCGCCAAGAAACGCGGCGTTTCGTGCAAGAAGCTACACACCCAAATGCAGCGGTACGCAAACCGCCTGGAAAAAGTGGCTCCCGGTTTTCCGAGGTCTCTTTGGGACCACTATCATTCATTTTCGCAGCGGTTCTATGGTTACCGTCGGAACTTGACGATGCGACTCGCCGAAGTCTTCGGACCGCAGGTTCCTCGGCGCAAACGCCAGCGTCCACCAGAGGTCTGCCAAGTCTATGTCGCCGGAGAATTCGACGACCAGGCGATTCATTATTTTGAACGCCGCGCGAAAGAATCCCAGCGCCTTCGGTTGGTCTACTACCGGTATTACCCGGAGACAGAGTACATCGAGTTTTGGGAGATTCCGGTGAGATAATATGCCGAGGAAGAAAAGAGTGGTGGGCTTCTCTGCCGTGTTGCTGGAAAAGTGGTTCTGCACTTCGTGCAAACAACTCTTCGGGCCTGGGGCTACTGCTTCTTTCTTGGGGTTCGTCTGATTGTTCGCTTCTGGTTCATTCCGCAAGACTTCACCTCGACGGCGAACATCAACGTTGTGTGTTTGTCGATGGAATCTCGTGTCATGAACGGGACGAATTTCCCACAGACGCAGCTGAAAGTGATGGCCTTTTTGCAACAACAAGGCCGTGCCGAAAGGCGGACTTTGTCGTCGGAGTCCGGCCCACTGAGAATTGTGATGTGCAGCGCCTTCTTCTTCCAGAGCGGGAATCGGGTGGGCTTTTTCAAGCCGAGGGATTCACAACGCACTGCGATCATCCGAAACCCTTTGAACCTCGGCTTGCGTTTCCGGATGTGCGCCCCGATGTCTTTGAGAGCCTCGTCGGTGTGCGGGTCCTTAGTGCTTGCGGCGAACACAACCACCCGGACCTTGATTTTTTTCGGCGGGTCGGTTTTGGGAACGTCCGGACAGCACGCGATGCTGGCCGACGCAGCCAACAAAGCAATACAGTGCAGTAGCGATATCCTGATCACGACTGTTCCCCCTTGTCTGACCATTGACGGGTTGTGCTGTTCCGTTTTCCGAGCATCCGTTCTGCAGTTCGTGCAAACAGGCGATCTTGCTCCGGAGATTTACTCGGAAATGGAGCTGAATCGACGAATTGGGTGATTCTGGTTTGTATGTGAACTCGTGTTCTTGTTTCGGACTCGCACGGATTCATCCGCTGCAGTCCGAAAAGTTCGCCCGGCAGGTTTGTAACCTGTCCAAAATACACTGACAGGTAACAAACCTGCCGAACGGCTCGTTATTCGCCAGCCCCGACCATCGTAATCATCGGAGGATCATTACTCATCTGGTATTCCGGATACGAGAAGTCCTGCGAAACTAGTGAGACTTCACCTGGATCGACTGCAACCAACCGACCCGTTACGGGCGAATCGCTGACCACCCAAATGTCCAGGTCGGCGACGTCCGCGCTGTGGATTTCGACGTCCGAACTCTTCGCGACCACGAAAACCTCACGCCCAGCACCTTGCTTCGGTGATTTCTTTTCCGGTGAGTGGTCTTCCGGTTGGGGACTCTCGGCTTTGTTCTTGGCCACTCGGGTGGGGTTGCTGGGGGCGTGTGAATCGGTGGGCGTCTGGCTTTCTTGTTTCGCGACCTCGCCGTTTAGGTCTGGACGATTCTCATTCTTAGTCGTCTGGACGAACCAACTTCGGGCCGAGAAACAACCGACGATCAAACCCGCAGCGACCAACCCCGTGAGCCACATTCCCCAGCGCGAGAAGCGAGAAGAACTCTTGGTCGGGGCAGGACGCGCCTCCGACTGCCTGGTTGGGTTCGCACACCCCGCCTGGATTCCGGCCTGGGTTCGCATCCAAGCATCTTCAGAAGGTTCGTGAGGGGTTGTGGTTTGCCAGATCTGTTTCAACCGCCGCCACGCGCGCACGTCCTCAATGGCTTCCGAATCGGTTTCGAGGCACGCCTCAATCGCTTCCTTTTCGGCTGCGAGAGCGTCGTTGCCTTCGTATTCCCCGTCCACGTAGGCCGCAAGTTTTTCTCGGTCTGGTTGCCCTTGTTCACCCATTTGGCACGTTCTCCGAGCACCTATTCTGCACTTCGTGCTACAGGTGTTCCTGACTTGTTTTCCGAGCAGTTGTTCTGCACTTCGTGCAAACAACTGTTCCTGACTTGGTCATGTTGTCATCCACTTGGCCAAGAAGGCACGTAATTTCTGCCGGGCGTAGAAAAGCCGACTCATGACTGTTCCGATGGAAATTCCTAATGTCTCGGCCACTTCTCGATAACTCAACTCGGCCTCGGCGTGAAGGACGAACGTTTGGCGTTGGGCTTCGGGAAGTATTTCGAGGGCCTGGTCAATGACTCGACGCAAGTCTTCTCGTTCGAGTCCTTTGGCCGGGTTGCTAATTGTCTGGGGGGTCAATTGGTCTCGTTCGTCCGAATGAACCGCGTCAAGGCTCAGGGCTTCTTTTCGCCCTCGTTGGCGGCCCAAGTCGAGTGAGGCATTACTGACGACTCGCAATAACCACGTCTTGAAAGTACTCCGTCCTTCAAAACTCGGCAAGTTCGTTAGGGCCTTGACGAAACCATCTTGGACGGCATCCAATGCGTCGGCCTCGTTGCCCAATAGGCGAAAGGCGACACGATAGGCCAGCGAGCGATACCGCTGGAATAATTCATCCAGAACTTCCTGATCCCCTCGTGCAAAACGCTCAAGCAATTGCTCGTCGCTCGGGGTCGGCGGGGATGTGGGGGTGACGACTGCCATGACGCAACCTGACTCCCATATTTAGACGGCAAAGTGAGCAACCCTATTCGGATTGTACGGTGCGAAGAACACGGAAGCGAGTATCAATCGACAACTTTGGCAGAATCGAACTCACTAGCGAGCCTCGTAACCCCGACGGCGGCCCACTCCGAAGGGTCTGGTCGAAGCGAATCTTGCGGAATGTTCGGGAGAAAAAAAGAGAAGATGGGAAGATCGGACAGTTCGACTGTTCTCCAAGACGCACCTAATTTTCGCATCAGGAGGGAACAGGGAACAGAAAGACAAAGAGACAAGAGAAAAGAGAAAAGCAGAACCACGGATATCCCCGAGACCACAGAGTTAGTTTCAGCTGTGTTTAGCTGTGTGATCCGTGGTTGTTTTTTCTTTTCTTTCTTCGCCCCCTTGCGTCTTCGCGTGAGACTTTGTCTTTCTGCTCCTGCAATAAACAGCCAACCGGTACACTCAGTTGCAGAGTGCTCGGACTATTTCACAGACTTGATTTTCGCTCCAAAAAGCTGGGCCACCTTTCGGCCTACTCCGATAGTCGCGTATCGCAAGGCCAAAGCGGTCCAATATTTTGTCTTATAGAACCGGCGGATGAACGGATTTCGCCATCGGCGTCGAGCCCGATGGCCATCGGATTCGGCAGGTCGAAGGCCGTCTGGATGGAGAAGATAGGTGGCATCCCAGAGGTCGTGGTTGGCGTGCTTCTCGTCGAGTAACTCGATATTCGCAAGAGCCTCTGGCCCATAATAATCGTTTCCGTTGCCGCGAGGAACGTGGCCGTAGTCGTGATTTTGATGAACGACCATGACGCTTGGAGTCGCGTCAATCACGGGCACCTGGTTGTCCAGAGCGTTGCGGATCATCCAACAGTCCCACGCTGGCCGACCGACCGCGAAAGGAGGAAGATGTTCCAACGTTCCGTCCAGTGGAAACAGAAAAAAGTCACTTCCCGCTGGAGGTTGCAACTTCGCCCGTTGCTTGAGATATTGCTGCAAGTTGGCTTGCCAGTTCGAGTCGTCAAAATTCCACGCGAAATCCAGATCGACGTCCCATCGTTGCCCCACCATCAAGAAGCGAGACTCGGTAATGCGAGACGCTGCCTCCACCAAATCTTCGAAGAAAATGATGTCGGCGTTCACGTAACATACGAGCCTGTGTTTCGCTTCGGCCACGGCCAGTGAGAACACCGAAGACAAAAGCGGCGTGCCGAGTTTGGTCTTCTCGACGTTCGCAATGTGCGTCACCCCATACTCCGCGGCGACTTCCTTCACGCCCTCGTCGTCACCCGCCAATATGACCTGAACGTCGGGGTGGACACGTTTCCAACTTTGGACGGCGTTTCGCTGGATCACGTCGATGTGACCACGGAACGGCTTCGGAATCGAAAATATAGTCAACATCGTAGAACGTCCAACAAGTATGATATAGGGTCGTGCTGTCTTGGTCATCGCAAGCACAGATAAATATCACCCGAACGAATAGTTCGATAGAGCCACTTCACATAGCGCAGGTTATCTTTAATGTGCTGAAACGGAGATTTCGCTTCGCCCGCTTCTTCTTTGTGGCGAATCCCGCGTAACACTCGTTTCTGAGGAAGAAACGACATGACCCTTTGTGTCTCTCTTTGTAAGATCTTCACGTAAGGAGCATAAATATCCTGGCGTACGCAAGGATACGGTGGGGTCCCATACACGGACAAGTTCGAGTTGAAGAACCACCGGCTTGGTTGTTTCAAGGCATGGAAGTGATAAAAGACGAGCCGTTGGTCATCGACCCACAAACCTTCTCGATCTTTGCGAATGACGTAATTCACGATGTTCCAGGGAGCCAAGTTCGCACCCTTGTGTTGCAGTACTGCAACGTTTTGGAACTTCTTTGGCCATACGTCGAGGTACTTCTGGTCGGCGTACCGATCCCCTTCGAGTCGATCATAACACCATTCGACACATCGCTCCCGCCACCATTGCAAGCAAGCCAATCCATTCTCATCGTTTCGAAATGATAACCACCCAACGTTATAAATTCCGCGAGATGCGGAAGCCTGCAAATGCGGCGCGAAACGATGTTCTATGATGCCAACAGAACGATCACCAAATTCCGTAAAGACTTCTTCCGGATCATGGAAAAAATAGATGTCGGCATCGACATACGTCAACAAATCGATGTTCGGATACTTGTGGAATAAATACCACGGCAAACACGGCGAACACGTGAAAAAGAATTCGATCCGGGAACGATTCGTTTGGGCACCCTGGAGTGCTTCGTCACCGTCGAGTAAGTCCGCCAATCGCACCGGCGTAATTTCCGGAATGGCGAACCGATCCAGGATGGCATAACTTTCACCATCCATGCACAGAACGAACAGGTGGAAGTCAGAACAATGTGCGCGCAACGACTTGTGCAACGCCAAGCCGCGGGGCAGATAGTTCTGATCCAGATATGTGCAAAAGTATCGCTTCACGACACCGACCCCCCTCGCCGACACAGGATCTCACGCCGCTCGCGTCGATGAGTCCCGGCATTTCGCAAATGCTTGAATGCCTTCGATGACTCGACCGACTTGTTCATCAAGTAATTCCGGATACATCGGAAGGCTCACGATTTCGGCACTCGCTCGTTCTGTCACTGGCAAAGATGTATTCCTGGCAACGTCCGCAAATGCAGGTTGTTTGTGGATCGGAACGGGATAATGAATCCCCGTACCGACTTGTTTCTCTTGCAAGCAATTTCGCAACTCGTCTCGTTGCGATCCACGAATGACATAGAGGTGATAGACGTGAAAGATATCCGCGCTCGGCTTCGGAAGGTACCATTGCGTCCCCGACAAGCAGTCGGAATATGTCTCAGCAATTTCTCGCCGACGGTCTGTATCTTCCGCCAGAAATCGGAGCTTCACTCGGAGGATTGCGGCCTGGAGTTCATCCAATCGAGAATTATATCCGTGGATGTCACTCACATATCGCTCTTTCCATCCATACTCCCGCAGGAGCCGTACTCGACTGACTAATTCATCATTGTTTGTCGCGACCGCCCCACCATCGCCAATGCCACCGAGATTCTTCGTCGGATAAAAACTGAATGTGGCGACATCGCCCCACGTCCCAACGATCTTATCGTCAATCTTGGCACCGTGCGCTTGAGCACAATCTTCGATCACTCGTATGCTGAACTCCTTGGCGATTTCTACAATCGACCGCATGTCTGCCGGATGCCCATAGATGTGTACCGGTATGATTGCCCTGATGCCCGTCCGGTCGGCAACTAGCCGCTCTCGGATGGCATCGGGATCGATGCAGTATGTGTTCGGATCAATGTCGACAAAGACTGGTGTTGCACCAACGCCGACAATCGCTGCGGCGGTCGCAACTGCCGTGTGCGCAGTCGTAATGACTTTATCACCCGGGCCGATGTCACACGCTCGCAAGGCGACGATCAACGCAGCGGTCCCACTCGCAACCCCGACACAGTGTTGCACACCAATATAACTCGCAAATTCTGTTTCGAATTGTTCGACTTCGTGCCCAAGGATGTATCGACCGGCGGTGAGAACGTTCTTGATGGCAGCATCGATTTCGCATTGATGGGCGAGATAACTAGCCTTCGGGTTTGCTGGCAAAATGAGGTCGGACATAATGATGTGTTGCTCCGCTCGAAACTCGAGGATTGCCGATTAGAAAAATCCTTCGCTTGCACTTCGGGCTGGTAAAAACACCACGACCGAAACCCGAGCGCAATTTAGACATAATGTTCCATATATTTTCGATAATACGTCACGGTTTCCGCGAGTGCATCGCGCAGATCCGTCTTCGGCATCCACCCGAGATTCTCGCGGATCAAGCTAAAGTCCCCGTAGTAATCGCCGATGTCAATTCGTTTTCGGTCTTCGGGGAATGGCTTGACCCTGAACTCACCCTCTCCATTGACTTCGGTCAGGAGTTCGGCCAATTCCTTCAGACTAATAATGGGATTCCCACCGAGGTTGAATATCCGCCCGACAGCCCGATCGTCACAGGCGGCAATCAGCAGGGCATCGACGGCATCATCGACATATGTAAAATCACGAAGTTGATCCCCTCCCCACACTTCGAACGGAACACCCTTGAGGAGGAGCTTGACCCAGATGCCCAGGAACGTCTGTCTCGCGTCCTTGATCCGCATTCGTGGACCGATCGTATTCGTCAAACGCAACACACACGTCGAAAGCTGATACACGTTGCTATATAAAATGTGATACCATTCACCCGCCATCTTGTTGATGCCATTAACGTCAACTGGACGGAGCGGATGATTTTCGTCGACCGGAAGATAATCCGGCTTCCCGTATATTTGCCGTGTACTTGCAAAAACAACACGAACGTCGGGATTCTGTTTTCGGCAAGCCTCAAGAATGGAAAGCTGAGCCACACAGTTAATATTGAGGTCGGTGTAAGGATTCGTCATCGAATCCATATGGCTCGTCTGGCCTGCCAGATTAAATAGATAGTCCTGGCCCTGGACCAAATAATGCATACTATGTTCATCCCGGACGTCCGAGATGTTGACTTGCACCTCGTCTCGGAACTCGGCGATATTTTGGAGGTTCCCACCATACTCGGGGATCATGCTGTCGACGATCATGACGTCCGCGCCAAGCTCCACTAAACGCTTTGCCAAGTTCGACCCAATGAACCCGAGCCCGCCAGTAATTAATGCTTTTCGACCTGCGTATTGTGATCGGAAATCGACCATTCTTTGGCGTCCTCTCACTTCGAGGTTTGGGCGAAGAACGTGGACCGGAGCCGACGCAGGATCCGACGTGCGAAAGACGGTTTATTCGGGTTATGCTGTACACAAGCCTGACGCAAGTAGGGAACGAGTTCGTCTTGCATCGTTGCGCTGGCTTGCTTCTCGCCGAATCTCTTGTCCACTTCGAGAGCCACGTCCAAAGCGAATCCGACCTGATTTTGGAGCAGAGCAAAGATCCATAATGTGGCATACTCCGGCATCGGCGCATTTCGTGCGGCCAACGATTCGAGGGTCCGAAGGTATGCGGCATTACACCAACCCGGTGCCGTCGGCAATCCTCGCTCGAGCCCGTGGTAATGCATCTCCGGATACGTCCTGAGCACGTGTTTCAAAGTAGACTGGCGCATCCGCACAGTCCCACAAACTTCAAGATTCGCAAGCCAGTATCCCTGGGCCATGATCGTTTCGTGGGCTTCGACGAAGTGATCTTCGCCCTCATAGGCGTCGATCAATCCTGGTTCGATGTCCAACGCGAGCAACGATTCTCGGACTCCTGTTGGGATGGCTTGAAAGATACGTAGGTCTGTCCCCTGCGAATCCACCTTGAGCCAATCCACTCTGCCCAACCCCAGCCGATTCAGGACGTCTTCCAAGGTAGTTGCCGAAACTTCCCCTTCGGATTCGACTTCAAATAACTCCGCGAACAACTGGTTTTGGAGCGGTTTGTGCGATGGTTTGAGAGTGCTTGAACAGTAGGGAGACTTGGTGAAATAGAACCGAGTCTTGCCATCCGTCGTCGAGGCCGTAACGGCTTCATTGACGATGATCGAACGGGCGAAATGCCCACCCGAAGTCTCTTGAATCTCGCGCAAGTCGGGATCAAAGCCGACATAGATAGATCGACTCGCAATCCGATTCCAAATCTCAGGAGAGGCACCAGAGGCACCCACGTCAACCAATACTGGTTGGAGATCGAACAATTCACAAAGTTGGTCGATGGCCTTCATGAAGAAAACTCAACTCGCATTTGGTGTATGTGTGTTCGTCCGAAACAGAAACCCTCTGTAGATGTTCTGTTCCGGTGCGTGGAGTATGTTGGGCGCATGCCCGACGAGGAATTCACGAACGAGGTTTCCGCCGTAGTCCCGTGCTGCCGCAATGAACTCCGCCTTGTTCAAGCACCAACCGAGATACTCGGTCGTGTACCCATATGCATAGGGGCGTTGGATGTATGTAAAGCTCTTCGCATTGATGACCGTCGGCAGGCACGTCACGAAGACGTAACCTTGCGTACTCTGAATGAGTTTCTTCAGAACGTCTTTCCAATCCTGCGAATAATGCAGACTCCCGCTGGCGAACGTGAATGCATATGTTTGCTCAAAACACGAGTCGTCCGTATAGAACTTACCATCGGGTATGTAGGTTGGACCGACGTCCGCAAGAACCGGCATGTCCTTGCACGAATATTTGATATTCAGGTCGGGATAGAGGACCTTCGCAAGGTGGAGAAAATGTCCAATTCCGCCACCCCAGTCCAACATACTCAAGTTTTCTTTTCCACGACTCGCGATCCCCAGACAGTATCCGAACGACATGTTGATGTTGTGGAACGTCAAGTCGTCTCTCGTATCGACGGTCGATTCGGGGGAGACCCCGAGAGGTCCTTGGCCTTCGGTCAGTTGACGAAATCGTTCCCACTTGGTCCGATAGGCTTCGCGAATCGATGGATGGTTCCACCCTTTCACTTGCTCGCATTTCGTCGCGTAATCCCAGCCCTCGGGGATATATTCCCACTCGGGCAGATCCCGTCCGGACGAGACTCCTTGAGAATCCGAGTTGCCCAGCGGTCCGTTTCCCCTCCTGACGAACCTCTTGGCGGCGTCGAGGAGCAGAGGGGGCGTCAACAGTTTGATGACTGTTTTGAGTTTCATGGGCGGGGTTATAGTCTTCCCGACAAAGTGAATCAATGCCACTTCCAGCGGAGAATGGGATGAGGGGGTATCCTTCGGGTGCTCCTGTGGATTTTGGAATCGGTGGTTGGTGTGTTGTACCAACCCGAGACGCGAGTGAGGATCTGAGCGGAGTTGGCTTTTGCTGCGTTACTAGCGGAAAGCCAACGAAGCGAACAAACAACACGTGCGAAGCGCGAAACAACGCTTCATTCCTTGTTTCTAGTCGGGTTGGATCGGCCGGAAGCCGTGTTTCGCGCTTCGCTCAAGTCCTCGCTCGCGCTTCGGGTTGGTAGAAAAGTCCAAAATCCAGAGGAGCACCCGATCCTTCAGCTGAGCCGATATGGCTTGACTCCTTTTGGGCACTTCGATATCAGTGTGGAACAATATCTGCGGACGAGACGTGATTCATCGTTGGCTCACAGGAACCCACTCATGACCAAGGCCATGTTTGCGCCGCCCAAGGTGGTGGAATCGATTGAGGATTGCGAGTTCTATCACACTGTCGAAGTGCCAGGTCACGGCGTTATTCAAGGTCATTGGGATTTGCGAACCGGGATCGATAAATATCTGGGAGGCGTCGAGCTTCAACATAAACGAGTCTTGGATGTGGGTGCGGCCACTGGATTCCTTTCGTTCTCGATGGAGCGAAAGGGGGCTGAAGTGGTTTCGTATGATTTATCTCCCGACCATCCGTGGGACGTCGTTCCGTATGCCGGAGTGGATTTGGAAGACTATCTCATTGATCGGCGAAAGCATTTGGGCCGGTTGAACAATGGATATTGGTTCTGCCATCGGGCTTTCGAATCGAAGGCTCGGTTGGTTCACGGCACGGTGTACAATATCCCCGAAGAGATCGGTCCGTTTGACGTTGTGTGCTATGGCAGCATCTTGATTCACCTTCGTGATCCATTCTTGGCTCTGGAGACCGCTGCGAGGTTGGCAACCGAAACGTTGATCGTCGCCGACGTCATTCCGCGACGTCGTTGGCTTCAGTGGTTCTTTGGTCAATTCTTTGAGCCCAAAATGACATTCCTACCTCGCCACGAAACGACACGGCCGCTCGATGGGTGGTGGGCGTTGAGTCCGGAGGTGGTCCGCCGGTTCATGGCGGTCTTGGGTTTCGAAGACACTCGCATCACTTACCACCAACAACCATATCAGGGCAAACAACGACTCCTTTACACAGCCGTGGGTCGGCGGACAAAAGCGGCTCCGGCATTCCGATCTTGTTACTCCGTGGCAGGTCAACCGAAAGCTGCTTGATTGTAAAAGGAACAAGGACCGTGGGAATCTGCGTCCCGCGGTCATTCATCCTGCCATGCCAACTCCTCTCTCTCCAACATCTCGTTCGCGGCGAATATGTTGATTCGATGTAATTTCCATTCGCGGATGGCATTCTTGGGCGAAGTCCGTATCCCTACCATCAAGTGGTGAGGTTTACAGCAGGGAACGGATCACAGGAGTGTTTGCTGTGTCAACTTCCACAGGACCCCAAATTGTCAAAACTAAGAATGATCCGTTACGAAGTACGGGAATCATTGTGTTCTCGATTGTCGTAGCGTTCGTGACATACTTTTGTATGTATGCGTTCCGAAAGCCGTTCTCCGTTGCCGAGTATAAGGGCCTCACGTTCTTCGGGACCGACATTACATTAAAAACCGCCCTCGTGATTTCACAGATCCTGGGTTACGCGCTTTCCAAGTATATCGGCATCAAAGTATGTTCGGAGATCACACGAAAACAACGAGCCTTTGCCCTCGTTGGATTGATTGTGGTTGCCGAACTTGCTTTACTCCTCTTTGCGGTCCTTCCACAGAACTTGAAGTTCGTCGCATTGTTTCTCAATGGGTTGCCGTTGGGAATGGTCTGGGGCCTCGTCGTTTGGTACCTCGAAGGCCGTCGGACGTCCGAATTGTTGCTTGCCGGGTTGAGTTGCTCATACATAATGGCCAGCGGAGTCGTGAAGGACGTCGGACAGTGGCTCATGAGGCAACACGGCGTCTCGGAATTCTGGATGCCGTTCACGACAGGTGCCGTTTTCCTCGTCCCCTACTTGATGTTCGTGTTTCTGCTCACCTTGATCCCCCAACCGAACATCCAGGACGTCGAGGAACGGACGGAACGAGCCACGATGGATGGGACCCATCGCTGGGCATTCTTGCATGAGTTCTTTTTCGGATTGGTTGTTCTGTTCCTCGTCTACTTCTTCTTGACGGCCTTTCGAGATATCCGAGATAACTTCGGTCAGGAGTTGTGGGGCGAACTAGGGTATGGCAAACGGCCAGGCAAATTCACGAAATCCGAGATGTTGGTCGCTTTTGGTTGCCTGTGCGTTTTCTCGCTCTTGGCGATCGTCAAGAGTAATAAACTCGGCCTGTTGCTGGCTTTCTGCATCATCACGGCGGGCTTGTTGTTGTTGGCCGGAGGAACACTATTATTTGACTATGGCTACGTGGACGGCTTTACTTGGATGGTGCTGATTGGTTTTGGTGCATACCTGGCTTACGTTCCATTCGGGTCGATGTTGTTTGACAGGATCATTGCCTCAACTCGTGTTGTGGCGACATCAGTGTTTGCGATCTATGTGGCCGATGCGATTGGTTATACTGGATCCGTTGGATTGACGCTCTATAAGGATTTGGGTTTCGGGGGTGACTTCACGTATCTGAATTTCTTCCGGAATTTTAGTTACGGCATGGCCATCTTTGGTTCGTTGTTGACGATTGTGAGCGCCTTCTATTTCTTGCGAAGGAGTAAAGACCAACCACAACAGTTCCCAGGCGAGCCGACGTCGGATGCCTCGACGCTCCGCCCATCTCCCTCGGTGCTCGACGCCGAAACTCCGGAGGGGGTGCAAGAAAAACAAAGTGTACAATCGAGCTGAGTCGCCTTCTTGATCGTTAAACACTCCACGACTAACAATTTTCCATTCTTCAACTGGTCCTGCATTTCCATCCGGTCCAATCAAATTCCAAGGTCCAGCGGACCACTCCGGAGAGCCTCAAGCACGACGGAAGAGAAATTCGCATTTGCCACCGGGCGTCTTCCTCACCTACTATATGGGGAATCAACAAGAAGCATTCACCACAAGGAGTTGGACAGATGCCCAAGCTGAATGTCGAAGGTGTTGGCGAGTTTGATGTCGCGGAAGGAAAACGATTGGTCCTGGCCCTGACGGAGGATGCCGGAGTCGACCAGCTGCATGCGTGCGGAGGGAATGCCCGTTGCACGACTTGCCGCGTCGAATTTGTGTCGGGCGAACCGGACAATGTGACACAGGCCGAAAAGGATTTGCTCGAAGCACGCGGACTGAGCGGCGTTCGATTGAGTTGCCAAATCCTGTGCGACCAAGCCATGACCGTTCGGGCCATCAGTCGCCTTGAGGGAAGCGGTCGGGCCGACGCTGGCGGAAAGCCCGACGAAGCGATTCAACCTCAGCCTGTCCAGTGGGTTTCGAAGTAAAGGCAGTGAGCCGTGCCGGACAACCACATCCCCACTTCCGAAAATCGTCGTGATCGTTCTCGCCGAGACCGACCCAAACAACAAAAACCCGTCTGGGTCGTGCCGATTGACGTCGAACCACCCATCATTGAGGTGCGTGAGTTGACGAAATGCTTCGTCCTCTCCGGAGGGCACGAACTTGTGGCCGTCGATCGGCTTTCGTTCGTCGTTTATCCTGGCGAGGTGTATGGCCTTCTTGGTCCGAACGGGGCAGGGAAGACGACGACGATTCGTATGTTGCTCGGATTGCTGACTCCGACTTCGGGCCAGGCCCTGATTGCGGGCTACGGCTCGAATCGCTTCCCCAACGAAGTGAAACGACGTGTTGGTTTGGTCTCGGCCACGGCGGGACTCTATCAGGCCCTGACGGTTCAGGAAATGCTCCTCTTTTTTGCCGACCTTTACGGCGTGGCTCCGAGGTCGGCCGAGAGGGAACTTCGGAAGATGGCAAGGCTCCTTGGTTTCGAGGATCTGTTGAATCGTCGCTGCGCGAACTTGAGCACCGGGCAACGCCAACGTGTGAGCCTGGCTCGTGCCCTGATTCACAAGCCCCCGGTCATGTTGTTGGACGAGCCGACGCTCGGGCTCGACGTCCTCGGCAGCCAGGTCGTCAACGAATACATCGATTATCTCCGCGGCGAAGGAAAGGCCGTCATCCTGACGACTCACCGACTCGAGGAGGCCGAGCGGTTGTGTACCCGCTTCGGCCTCCTCCATAAGGGAAGGCTGGTGATTGGGGGAACTCTGGAAGAGTTACGGGAACGAACCAACTGCCAATCACTTCCGGAAATGTTCTTGAAGCTGTCGCGAGTTGGGCCGGCTTTACACACGAGCGACCGCAACACGCCCGGGAGGGGAGAGAGCTGATGGACCAAGACGCAGTGAACAACTCAAAGGACTTGGAGGCACCGCTCAACCCGCAATCCTCAACCCGCAATCCTCAACCCTCCGAGGAATCACAAGGTTTGGGAGGGACCAACTCACGACTCCGGCGACTGATCCGCAAGGAACTCAATGAGATACTCCGGGACAGGCGAACCATCTTGACGCTTGTCTTCATGCCGCTGCTTCTATATCCGTTGATGATGATTTCGTTCCGCCAATTCTTTTCGATCTCAAATCCGAAATTACAGGGACCGGATGTTGCCGTTCTCGGATTCCAGAGCGAGCAGGACTATCAGGATTTCGAGCGGCGAGTCTTGTCGAAGGCCCCCGAGTCGCCCCTGAGGCATTCATTCTTGAACAAAGACGTCACGGGCGCCAAAGTTCAATCCAGTGTCGTCAAGGATGTTCGTCGTGGGGAAGTCGACGTCGTTCTCATCGCCATCCGAAGGAAAGGCGAAAAAGCTCCTGTCCGCTGGGAATTCGTGTACTCTGACAAATATCAACAATCGTTGCAGTTGTTTCTGCGCGTGAGGCAGTTGTTCGAGGAGGTCAACCACAACAACATCTCGACCGCTAAAGCCGTTGACAACGACCAGAGTTCAGCCCCGTATAGTCTGGGGTTCTTGAGCCAAGACGGTTTTGAGGATTTTCAACGTCTACGTGCCAAGTTTGCCACCGAGGAATTGAAGAACCAACTCACGCGGAATGTGCGTGTAATGGTGACACCCAAATTCGTCCCGCGAGCCAAAATCGAGCAGGCTTTCCAGGACGGGCGCCTCGACATCCTCGTGGTCGCCAAGGACAAGGACAAGCACCCCCGCGAGTGGGAAATACGGTATCGACCCGACTCGGTTCGATCGATGCGAGCCCTCTTATTCGTCCAAGGGTACCTCGCCAATCTCAACTCGACTGCAACGATGAAGACGAGGGTCGTCGAACCCAGAAAGTCCGAGTTCGAATTCCCGATCGCGACCCTTGTTCCGCTGGTCTTGATTCTCATGACGATCACCGGGGCGGTGTATCCGGCGATCGACCTGACGGCAGGAGAACGCGAACGCGGCACGCTCGAAATCCTGATCGCGGCTCCGGTTCCGCGGATGGGATTATTGTTCGCAAAATACGTTTCCGTTCTGGTCGTGGCCATGCTCACGGCTGTCGTGAATTTGACGATGATGGTCGTGACGATTCAGTTCAGCGAACTCAGCGAGCAACTCTTCGGGCCGGCGGGGATCACCTACGCCCGCGTATCCCAAATTCTTGCGTTGTTGCTGCTGTTTGCGGGATTTTTCTCCGCCGTGTTGTTGATGATCACGAGCTTTGCCCGGAGTTTCAAGGAGGCGCAGGCTTATTTGGTCCCGGTCATGTTGATTTCTCTGGCCCCCGGTTTGGCGAGCCTTTTTCCCGGCCTGCAATTGACCCCGACATTGGCCTTGGTTCCGTTGTTGAACATCGTTCTGCTTGGCCGTGATCTTTTCCAGGGAGTCTACGCGGGGTTGCAGGTGTGGTTGGTGGTGGCATCGACCATCGCTTACGCGGTGACGGCCCTTTGTATTGCCGCACGCATTTTTGGCGCCGAGGACGTTCTTTATAAGGAGCAAACGAGCTGGAGGGACCTCTTTCGACAACCGCCCAAGATGTCCTCGGCGCCGAGCGTTGCGAACGCTATTTTTTGCCTGAGTTTGATCTTCCTGTTCACGTTTTTCGCCCAAGCGTTGCTCAAGCCGACGACGTCACCACTGGACATGTCGAACGCGGAGATCTGGATGTTCCAAATCAACAACGTCATCCTTGGCGTGGTAGCGTTCGCCGTGCTTCCGCTCCTCCTGGCGATGTATCGTCGAATCGAAATCTTACCTGGGTTCCGGCTTTCTCCGTTCGGGACGGATACGGCGGATCGGTCAAGTCCGTTATCTCTCGTGCTAGGATGTGTCGCCGCCGTCACTCTCGGCCTGACGCTTTGGCCATTCGTGTTCGAGCTATCCCGTGCATTGCGGCAGAATAGTTCGCCACAATTGGACGAACATCTGACGGAGGTTCTCCGCCATATCCATCGTGCGATTCCGCTCGTAGGCATGATCTTGTTTCACGTGATCCCGGCGATTGTGGAGGAACTCTTTTTCCGCGGCTTTCTGTTTCGGGCTCTGGAAAAAGTCAGCAAGCCCTGGGTGACGATTGCGACGAGTGCGGTTTTGTTTGGCCTGCTACACATGTTGGCGAGCCCGATTATCCCATTCGAGAGATTCGTCGCGAGCACGACGCTTGGGCTGGTCCTGGGCGTAGTCGCGTGGAGGACCGGAGGCGTTCTGGCGCCGATCCTGCTCCATTGCACACACAATGCGCTCATGATTTGGCTGGGGGCTTCGGGGGTGGGACGAGGGGAACTCGACGCAAACGTCCTGCTTTTCCGACCGGAGGTGTATCTATTTGCGGGTGCTGGGGTGTTGGTTGCCGGATTGTTGCTCTTCGGTGCCTTGAGGTGGCCTCCATCGGAACCGCCACACGATGAGATGTAGGTCGGGTTTGTAACGTGTTCGAAAAATTTATGAACAGGTTACAAATCCGTCCTCCGCGTACGGAGCCGAACAGTTGGATAGCTCAGAAACTGAAAAATTGGTAAAGTTGGTGTTTCTGTTGTGGTTTCCTTGTCAGACTCCAGATCGCGAGATATAGTTAAACACCACAATTTGCGCCCGTATGCGGGATTCACCAGGTTTTCTCGCTTGTGAGACAAGCCCGGGAGTTTCCGCGAAACTTGCTCCCGTCTTTTGGGCTGGACAAAAGCCTCAAGCTGGGGTTTCACCCGACATAGCTTTTACCTGTAAAGCGTGCAAGATGCCTACCCCGATACAACTGGATCTCATTCACCCAAGCCAAGAGGATTCCGGGCTTGAGAGGGAAAACGCTGTACCAAGCGTAACGATCGTCGATGACGAACCTTGGGCGCTGGATGTGTTGTTCCGGGCCGCAACCCGTTGGGACTATGATTGCCAAAAGGCATCGACGGCGGAAGAAGCTCTCGCATTATTGGAACAGCGGCAAACGAATATCGTCGTCACCGATATCCGGATGCCCGGTCGGGGCGGTGTGTGGTTGGTCCGCGAAGTCCACCAACGCTGGCCGGAGATTGGCATCATTGTCATCACGGCCGGACACGATCAAGACGCCGTCCACGAATGTCTTGACGGGGGGGCGATGCACTACTTCCTCAAACCGATCAACCTCGACGAGTTCCACCACGCTCTAGAAACCACAGCCCGAGCGATTCGGGAACAAAGCCAAAACCGGGAGTCCCGGACCGAACTCGAACGCACAATCCAACGCAGAACCCGCCAGTTGCGGAAGACGTATCTTTCCGCCATCAACAGTCTCGTCCGAACGCTCGAAGCTCGCGACCCGTACACCTCGGGGCATTCCTTGCGAGTTCGGGATTATGCCATTGCGTTGGCACGGGCCGTTGGGCTCGAGGCGAAGAAGCTCAAACGGCTCGCCGTTTCCGCCAAGCTCCACGACATTGGAAAAGTCGGCCTTCCCGAATCCATCTTGAACAAGGCAGGCCCATTGACGGACGACGAGTTCGACCAGGTCCGTCAACATCCTGAAATCGGCGAGCGAATTCTTTTCCCAATCATCCGAAACCGCATGGTCCTGGCCGGCATACGAAGTCATCACGAACGATGGGATGGTCGCGGTTATCCCGATGGTCTGGCCGGAGAAGACATCCCACTTTTGGCTCGGATCATCTCGGTCGCCGATTGCTATGATGCGCTAACGAGTTCCCGAGCGTATCGCGCGGCCCTCACGCCAGAGGAATCGCTCGACATCATTCGCCGAGGCTCTGGGTCGCAGTTCGACCCAACGTTCGCCATTCCATTCGTCGCCATGATGGAGAACACTCACTTGAGCTAACGTTTCGCCACACCCTTCTTTTTCGACGCTTGCTTGCGGTCCTGCTCGGCCAACAGAAATCGACGCAAGCCCCCCAGGTCGTCGGTATTGATCAAGTCCACCTTGGCCCGCAGAAGCTCTCGCCAGACTCGTTCCCTTCGCGTGTTCTTCAAATCATACGTGGCCCAAAACCGAACTCGACGGCCTTTTTTGTGGGCGCTCACAACGATTTCGTTGAGTCGTTTCTTCATCTCGACGGGGATGGGACCCTTGCCATGCCATCGGAAATGCCGATACCAACTGTCACTGATCAGGGGCATGAAGCTCGCCGGAAGTTCACTCTCGAGATCGCTCAACCGTCCGTCGTATCCGGCGTATCGAACCTTCTGCTGGAGCATATATTCTCGTGGGCGAGCCCCTGAGATCACCACGAGAACCGGCTTCTGTGTCGTCTTCGTCGGCGTAAACTTCGTGACGATGTCGGCATACTTCTCCAACAATTTATGGAGGACTTTATATGTTTTCTCACCATCGTGCTTGATGTCTATAAGGAGGAGTAGTTGTTCGCCGGTCGGATACACTTTACCTTTGTGAGCCTTGATGTGTTTTCGCAACGGAGCGAGATAGAGCGTTTCCAAAGTTCGATTTGGTTTGATCTCCCGACGAGTGTGTGCAACGAGCAATTTCCCTTTCACCAGAAAGATGTCAGCTTCCAAACTCGTAAAGCCATGACTCAGCGCATCGAGTAATGGGCGTTTATGTAAGTAATCGTTGTGGGCGTGGGCTCTTGGAAGCGCGATGACTTTGCGTTCCTTGACCTGCGGTTCGCTCGAAATCGAATCGAAGTTATACTCATCACTCGTACAATATGGCGAGAGAGCAGACACGACGAGGACGAAAGATTGCAGGAGGGGCATATAGAAGGAACCTTTGTTCAGGAAGTAGTAGGCACACTCCGTGTGCCGTTGTCTTTTGTCTTTGTTTTTGTTTTATTTTGGAGTGCGGCAGGTTCGCTGCCGCTTTGGTAGTTTTGTTTTTCCTCGCTTGCGCTTCGGGTTGGTAAATTTTGGAGTGCGGCGGCTCGACGCCGCTTTGGTAGTTTTGTCTTTGTTTTTGTTTTTGTCTTTGTTTTTGCTCCTTCGTGTGAAGCCCTGTCTTTCTCTCGTCTCTCGTCTCTCGTCTCTCGTTTGTTTTCCGTTCTGATTGTTCTCTCCACTATCACTGATTGGAACAATGGACGCCATTTGGTTATTGGTTTTCCCAATTTTCTCGGCTGGAAATTTCGGGGCGGTTCGCGTTGTCTCGGATCAGCGTTCTCGTTTACAATCCACCGAAAAGAGACCCTTGTGTGAGGCGACGTAGCATGCGTGTTGGACTTGGGCACGATACCCACCGTCTTGGCGAAGGACGCCCCTTGATCTTGGGAGGCGTGCGGATCGACCATTGCCGCGGATTGATCGGCCACAGCGACGCCGATGTGGTCCTTCATGCCGTCACGGACGCCCTTCTCGGGGCTGCCGGATTGGGCGACATCGGTGATGCCTTTCCTGACACCGATCCGGCTTATAAGGATTGCGATTCCAAATTTTTCATCGACAAAACTCTCGAACGGTTGAACCAGGCCAACTATCGAGTTGTCAATATTGACGTTACGATCTTTGCGCAGGAGCCTAAACTCGGACCGGTGAAGCAACAAATTCGGCTTTCGCTTGCCGGAATGCTTGGGCTGCCGATCGAAGACGTAAACGTCAAAGCGAAGACCGGGGAGAAGGTTGGCCCCATCGGTCGTGCCGAAGCCATGAGTTGCCATGCCATCGCGTTGATCGAGAAAACAGTGCATCTCGTGTAGCTGAACGTTCGCAAAAATTTCGGCTCCAAACCCCGTGTTTTCCGAGGGTTTTACAATTAACAGCATGTCCAAGGCCCTTCCGACAT
>CAYYUU010000009.1:0-20890 GCA_964474955.1 uncultured Alcaligenaceae bacterium
GTGTGCCTACTACTTTTCCATCACTTCTCGGGTCGAAGTAATGGAAACAAAATCACATCGCGGATAGTTTGGGTATTTGTCAATAGCATGATGAGCCGATCGATGCCGATGCCGAGCCCCCCTGCCGGTGGCATTCCGTGGCGCAAAGCCAACACAAAATCGTCGTCCATTTTGGCCATCGAGTCTTCTTCGGGTAGTCCCGCGAGTTGTTGACGGAACGTTTGTTCTTGAGTGACCGGATCATTCAATTCGGTATAGGCGTTGGCGAGTTCCATCCCGTGAATGTATAGTTCAAAACGTTCGGCAATCTTCGGATTATCTCGCTTACGCTTGGTGAGCGGACATAACGCTGCCGGATAATCGTGGACGAACACCGGACCCATTAGATGATCTTCCACTTTCTCTTCGAAAAGATGATGAATGATAACATCAGTATCTTTCCCCTCGGTCGAGAAGTTCATCTCTGCGGCAACTCGATGTAACCCATCGATGTCTTCCATCGTCACGCCGACGTATTTTTCGAATAGTTCGGCATAGGTCGCCCGTTGCCACGGCGGGGAAAAATCGATGGTGGCACCGTCATATTGAAGCTTCTGTCCTTCGCCTAACATTTCGATGATCGAAACGACAAGCCCTTCGGTTAAGTCCATCATGGAGCGATAGTCGCCATAGGCTTCGTACAACTCCATCATGGTGAATTCTGGATTATGCTTATGGCTAATGCCTTCGTTTCGGAACACTCGCCCGATCTCATAGACCATCTCGATGCCCCCGACTAATAATCGCTTGAGGTGTAGCTCCAACGCAATCCGCAAATATAACTCGATGTCCAAAGCGTTGTGGTGCGTCGTAAATGGCCGCGCTGCCGCACCGCCCGCGATCGCGTGAAGCGTCGGCGTCTCGACTTCGAAAAATCCCCGCTCCTCCAAATAGGAACGGATGTGTCGTACGATTTTGACTCGCTTGGTGGCTCGTTCGAGCGTCTCGGGTGTATAGACAAGATCGAGATATCGCTGGCGCAGACGCGTCTCGATGTCTTGCATGCCGTGATATTTTTCCGGATGTTCCTTGAGGGACTTCGCCATGAAGTAAAGTTTCTTGGCGAAGATCGTTCGCTCGCCAACCTTCGTCAACCCATATTCGCCTTCGACGGCAATAAGGTCCCCAAGGTCAAAGTTCTCGGCCAACGTCCAACCTTCTTCGCCGACCTGTTTCTGGCCGATCATGACTTGAACTTGCCCCGTCCAGTCCCAAATGTCGATGAAATGAACCTTGCCTTTCACTCGCCTGAGACGGATACGACCGGCGGCTCGGACTGTCGGTCGTTCTTCTTGGTCGGTCGGCAACTCGAGAATTTCTCCGATGGGCATTCGGTCGTCAAGCCGATGTCCCCACGGATCAATTCCGAGTTCTTCTATACGCCGCATTTTTTCGAGGCGACTGGCTTCGGAACTGGTTGGCGTTTCCACGGCGTTCAACTTTCTTTGCTAAGTACTTGAGGAGTGCATCTTTGTGGAGGCTTGGATTCTAGCCACTTCCCTATTTGTGTCAATTCCAGTGAAATAGGTTCGCGTTGGCAAGAAATACGTTTTGGAGTCTGCGTCAATTTCTCGCCCGCAACACGACCGCCATCGGCCCCGACAAACTCAATTTCTTCCGCTCCGCCAACTGATCCACGTTCGGCCCAGCCCCTTCGGAAAATGGTGCTCCCTCGGTTGCAAACTCGAACTCCCAAGATCGATTGGCGACGTCTTTCACTCCTGGTATTTCGTCGATTGCAACATCCCCCGAGCCCTTGAACTGACAGACCATCAAGAGCGCAGTTCCCTGGTCCGCTTTTCGGTAAATGGCGATAGCATTTTCGTTGATAGCACTCACCAAACATTCGGCCTTCGGATCGGAGAGACTTGGCTCGTCTCGGCGAAATCCGAGCAATTTCTTGTAGAGAGCCAAGACTCCCGCGTGCGGTGCCTGATTCGCTTCGTCCCACACAAGACGACAAGCCTCGAACGTCTCGACGGCCTGCGGGTCGGGAATCTTCTCACGCTGTTTCGGATCGGAGAACGCCGAGAAATGCTTGAACTCTTCGCGCCGTCCCGCCGTGACGAGCTTGCCGAGTTCTTCGTTGTGGTCGGCGAAAAATCGAAACGGAGTCGACGCAGCCCACTCTTGACCCATGAACAGAAGCGGTGTGGCCGGAATGAACATCAACACGGCGGAGGCAGCTTTGTAGGCAGCCAGATCGATCTGGTGATTCAGCCGTTCGCCGAAGGCCCGGTTGCCCGTCTGGTCGTGGTTTTGGATGCATAGAACAAAGGAGCGAGGTGGAAGACCCGACGGGTCGCTCCCACGCGGCCCTTCCAGGTGGATCGATTCTTGGCCCGTGAAGAACCACCCCTGACGAATCGTCGTCGCCAGGTCTTCTGTGGTTCCAGTGAAATCGCGATAGTATCCTTCGTTGTCCCCCGCAAGCAATCGACGCATTTGGTGGTGGAAGTCGTCGGCCCAAACTCCATCGAGTCCGTAACCACCTTCACTTACGGGCTGCATCATGTGTGCGAGATTTCTGTGATCTTCGGCGATCAGATGAACGCGACGATTCGGGAGAGCGTCGTGAACGCGAGTCGTCAGTTCGGCGAGAAAGTGCTTTGGGCTATCGTCCAAAATGGCGTGGGTCGCGTCGAGCCGCAACCCGTCGAAATGAAATTCATCAACCCAGTAAAGGGCGTTTTGGATGAAAAACTC
Source organism: uncultured Alcaligenaceae bacterium (assembly GCA_964474955.1). GTDB lineage: Bacteria > Planctomycetota > Planctomycetia > Gemmatales > Gemmataceae > CAYRFQ01. Next base: position 2,746 of record CAYYUU010000009.1, read on the forward strand.
TCGGACGTGCTCACTCTTCTCACCATCAAAATTGAGACTGGCTCCCCAAGGCGATTTATGTTTTTGCGATTCAAAGTACGGTCCGTAAACTCCCAGATAGTTCCCGTCTGGCCCGAAGTGGTTGTAAACAACGTCGAGCAAAACAGCCAACCCGAGTTGGTGCGCCTTATCAACAAGGCGTTGGAGATCCTCCGGCGTGCCGTAACATCTCGCGGGAGCGAAGAGTTGGACCCCATCGTATCCCCAGCCACGTTCGCCTGGAAAGTCCACCACGGGCATCAGTTCGACGGCCGTGACGCCGAGTTCTTTCAGGTATGGTAATTTGCCAATCGCGCTGGCAAACGTCCCACCGGGCGTAAACGTGCCAAGATGCAACTCGTAAACGATAAGGTCTTCGTAATCAATGCCCTTCCAATCGGAATCTTGCCACTGGTACGCGCCCGTGGCCCGAACTTGCGAAGGCCCGTGAACGCCTTGAGGTTGATATCGCGAGGCGGGATCCGGAAACGCCATCTCGCCGTTGACGCGATATCGGTACAACGTCCCCGGCGGAGCCTTCTCCGTGAGGGTTGTGTAAAAACCTTCGGGAGAGCCTTCGAGTGGGATTGCCTCGGCCTCTTCCTTGCCCGAATACAGGACCAAATCGACGCGATCGACTCCAGGTGCCCAAAGGCGAAATCTTGTCTGGTCGCCTTCCAACCATGCTCCAAATGCGGGACGCGGATTCATTACGTGCGTTTCCTTTCGGAGGGTGTCCGTCTTGTGGTTCACTCAGGGCGGTGAAAATTCCGGATTCATGAATGCCGGAGTTGTTGCCCTGCATCGTTGGCATTTTATGGATAGGAGTGACGGTTGGATCAAGACAAGAAAAGAAAGGCGGAAGGTGGAAAAGGGAGGTGGCGGTTTTGGGGTGGGGCGATTCAGTTTACCAACAATCCAAAAACAACAAAACCAAAGCGGCAGCGAAGCTGCCGCACTCCAAACGAAAAGTTCCGCACTAAAGAGACTACTACTTATTACTCGCGATGCAGAACAAGCTATTTTGTCCGCGAAGGTACATTCGGTTGTTGGCTACTGCGGGAGACGCTCGGAAGCGTTCGCCCAGTTTGTTGCGGGCCAACAGGCGATAGTTCGGCCCGGTCTCGAAGACGATCACTTCGCCTTGTTCGGTCGGAGCATACATCTTGCCACCGACGATCACGGGGGACGACGTGAACTTGGCTCCGTTGACACGTTCGTACCAAACCTCGCGTCCCGTTTTGGCGTCGAAGCATCCAGCAAACCCCTTGTCGTGAACGAAATACAGATTCCCGTTGTGGGGAATCATCGTCGGGACATACGGCACGAGCTTTCGTTTCTTCCAGGCAAGTTCGGTGGTGGCGTTCGGCCCTTTGCCTGTGACGGTGATGGCGGCGGAAATTCGGCTGCCCCCACCGCTGCCGCCGTATACGCAAACGAGGTTATCGACGAACACCGCCGAGCCCGTTACCCGTAACGCCTTTTTGTTCTTTGGCTGCCACTTCCAACTCCACTGTTCTTTTCCAGTCTTGGGCTCGTATCCGTTGAAGATCAAAGTGCTGGCAACGACCAGTTCTTTTTCACCATTACGCTCCCAAATGAATGGGGCGGAATAACAAGCTCGGTACGAGGGACGGCCTTGCTTCCAGACAATGTCTCCGGTCTTTGCGTTGAAAGCGTAGAGCGTACACTTGCCATCCATATGGTTCGAGAAGTAGACCAAGTCGCCGTACACGACCGGAGAAGCTCCCGCACCATGCTCGCTCTTCCACGTGCCCAGGTCATGCGACCACACTTTCTTGCCCTCGAAATCGTAAGCATGGAAGCGGATTCTCTTGCCAGTCCAGAACGCGACATAGACACGCTCGCCATCCACGGCAGGCGTGGACGATGCATACGTGTTCATGTTGTGGCGGCGTTCGCGTCCGTCTTCGAATGCCTTTTCGCCGGACACCCCTTTCTTCCAAAGAACCTTTCCGTTCTTGGCATTGAGACAGAGCAACGTTCGCTCTGAAGCGTCTGTTCTGGCCGTTTGGAAGAAAATGCGCTCCTTCCAAACGACCGGCGAGGAGTTCCCGATTCCAGGAATTTTGACTTTCCAAAGGATGTGCTTGTCCGTCCACTTGACGGGAAGCTTGGTGTCACGAACGACCGCCACACCATTCGGACCGCCGAAGCGTGGCCACGTATCGCCAGCACGAAGGACGAGCGGAACCAGAACCAATACGATGAGACTTAGAAAGGTGGGGAGTAAACGAGAACGTTTCGACATCAGTAGATACCTGTCTCTGGGTGGGAATGCTGGAATGTAAACGAGTCGCGATTATCGCATAACCACGCCGAGCGTCAACGGTTTAGGCATCGTGGTCTGGATTTTCGATTCTTCGGTACAAGCCTGAAATCCTAGCGAAGGCCAAAGAACGATCCTTCGCTGGCGCTTCAGGTTCATAAAGAGCCTTTGTTAGCGCTTCAGGCTTGTAAGAACACCAAACTCTCGACGATATACCGAGTCCCCCGGTTTCGGTTATTTCAGATTCCTCCCCATAGCGAAATTGTCCGCGTGAACCGTTCCTCTCTACATTGGCAACAGCGTCGCATTTTCTTTGCATCTCGCCCGCGAACCAAACATCATGACCAAAGCCATCTCGCTGTTCACGATTGGGTTCACGAAGAAGACCGCTGAGGAATTCTTCACCAAACTCCGAGACGCCAAAGTTGCACGCGTCCTCGACGTCCGGTTAAACAACAACTCGCAACTCGCTGGGTTCGCCAAACGCGAAAATCTGCCTTACTTCCTCCGCGTCATTGCCGACATCGATTACGTCCATATACCGGAACTCGCCCCGACTCAAGAAATGCTGACGAAGTACAAAAAACAAAAAGGCGGATGGGCCGCCTACGAAAAAGAGTTCCTGGGGCTGATCGAGGAACGTAAAATTCAAGGGTCCCAACGCAAGGAACTGTTTCACTGGGGATGTTTGCTTTGCAGCGAACACGAGCCGGACGAGTGCCATCGTCGGCTCGTGGCGGAATACCTCGGACGACATTGGGGTAACGTCGAGGTGACCCATTTGTAGTTCGCAAATGCGGACGCGATAAAAGACGGGAGGTCTTCCGGCTTGGGGTGGTTAGTCTTTTTTCTTCTTGCGAAACCAAGGCATCACGATTGCGTCGAGTGAAAATCCGCCCCCGCCCGTAATCAAAATCGTTGTGAACGGTATGAGATATAAAAGCGCGGGTTCTTTCGTCGGGCCTTGGGCGCCTTGCATGAACAGTGGATCGTTGATGTGGACACTGAACGCCGCCACCGACATCGTGATCACCAACGGAACGGCTGCCCAGCGCGTGAACAGGCCAGCCACGAGCAACGCCGAACAAACGACTTCGGCAAAGATGGCCAAGAGTAAATTACCCATCGGACCGATCGGTAGAACCGCCGGAAACTTGAGTTCTTCGGAACCAAGGAGCGAAACCTTGCCCAGTCCGTGGCCAAAAAGCATCATGCACCCAAACCCCACCCGCAACACCAAAATTCCAACGGAGTCCCATAACTTTTGCATTTTCATTTTGCACCCATGTCTCGACGCGCAATTGCCACAATTGATCATCACCGTGAGATCAATACATAAGCAGCATTCGGGTTCAAAGTTATTGTAGTCACCCAGGTCACCACACCAGCGATAATCATTCTTGCGACCCGACGCGGCGAAAATCGATTGGCACACCTCTCCCCGTGTTTTCCTGATCGAACAAGTGGCATTACGCGCCCTCCGAGAGGATTCGTCGATCTTGGCGACGACTGAAGACCGAGAGGGACACGTCTGGCTCGAAGCACTACGGGAAGTCGCCGAGATGTATTTCACCGGCGACCGACGCGGCATGGTTGTGATCGAGGCTCCCGATCTTCAATTCTAATCTTCCGACATAAACATCGGCGGGCTCAATATCAAATCACGCAAATCCGAACCTGCGTCCAATGCCTGGTTCACGGCGTTGATCTCGGAACTTCGCATTAGCATCCGTTGGGCTTGTTCCTGGGTGGCCTGGGCACACGCAGCAGGAAGCACGGCCATAATTTCTTGGTACAGCGGATCCTGGTCGAATCGATGTTCCGTGGATTTGTCGGTCTTCGGATTCCACGTCTTGTAGCTGTTGGGAGCCGAGACCCCCATAGACTCCAACAAAAGTCGGCCCCATGCAATCGGGACCAAGTGATAAAGGCGGATGGCTCGCTTTCGGTCGGGCACGCCAGCGGCAATAAGCTCCTCTACGATCGGGTCGGGGTCTGTGGCTTCGGTCTTTTGCAAGACACGAGTTGCGAGCCAAACGTCGCGGTGTTCCTCCGGGACGGGGGGTTCGAGTCCCATTTCTTCCAGGAGCGAAAGGGCCCGTCGAATGCCCTGTTCCATATCCGGGTCCGTCGACGTCGCGATGTCATTAAGCTTGTCGAGCCATTGTTGTTCGTCCATCAACTGATATCGACAGTAGTACGACGACGCCAACGCCCAGGGCTGTTTCGGTTCCCTGGCCAACACTTCTTCGTAGGCCGCGAGTCCTTGTTGGATTTGACCATCCAGAACACTGAGGTCGCCCACGTCCAGCATCGACTGGTACTTGCTGGGGTCGTGTTCGACGGACTTGCGGAACATCTCAATGGCCGGTTTTAAGTCACCTCGCCGACGATATGCATTCGCCAAAGAGATGGCCGACAACCAGCCGGGAGTGCGGTCGTAATTGACGCGAGCGGCTCGAATGGCCTGGTCATATTCGCCCGCCTTGCCGAACGCCAAAGCCACCACGAACAACACCGTCGGGTCAGCGTTGTAGATCATATCCACACGTTCGAGAAATTTTGCCAGGCGGAATAACTCGTCTTGTTGACCCGGTTCGAGGTCGGCATGTTCGGGATACTGCGAGACGAGGGAGTTGACCGCAGCCGCCATTTCTTGGGGACCATGACGCTGAATGTCAGCCGGGGAGAGCCCTTCGAGTTGTTTGATTTGATCGAGTGACATGGCAAAACTCCGGTGGATGCAGATGTGCAAGAGACGTTCTCGGAGAAGTAGTCATCTTAGTGATGCACTGCATTGTTTCCACAAATTCCTCTCAAACCGCGCCCCAATGTGAATTCAGTGGAGTGATTCATTTGGAGCAGTCGGCTCAAGAAGAGTCGTGTTTGTTGTGTGTCTCCGAGAGTGTCGTCTTTCGGGTAACGGAGAAATTTGCTGTTGCCGATCTTGGTCGTCAAAACTCATCAGGCCTTTTTCTATTTCAAATCCAACAACTCCAACAATTCCCCTGCGCTGGACAGGTTATTGAGGTTCCAGCACGTCTTCAAAATCGCGTCGGCCTTTTGCTTGCCGTATCGGGGCTCGGCCATGGTTCGGAATTTCTTCTCGACTTCTTCGTCGGTCATGGAGTTGCGAGCGTGCCCTCGGGGATAGGAGACCTCTTTGATGTGCTGGGTGCCGTCGTCCATGGTGATCGTGATGCGGTTGGGAATGCCTTCCGGATAGCCTTTGTTAATCTCGGCGTCACGATGAATCTTCACCTTCGCGACGAGGTCCAGGAGTTTTTCGTCGGCCAACCTTTCGTCGGCGAACTGGTCGAGCGTCACGTCTCCGTCGGCGAGGGCGACGGCGGTGCAATACGGCAAGCTATGGTCCGCCGTCTCGCGAGTCTTCGGACGCCACTTTTCGGGATCTTTGCCGATGATGTCGGCGGCGGCATCGAACGTATGAATGTCGATGGACTTGACCTTACTCACGTCGCCAACCGCATCTCGCATTTGCAGGGCGGCGTCGATTGCGCTTTGGGAATGGTATTCCGCTGGCCAAAACTTGATGTACGTCTCGGTGATCATGAACGGGTTGGTCTTGTTGCCGAGCGGAGCCAACTCAAACGACTCGCGCGTCACCAAGTTGAAGAACCCAAGCTCGCCTTCGAAAATCGGAGCCGGTCCCGTCATGCCCTCGGCTGCCAGCAGAGCAGCGAAAACCCCACCTCGCGCAGCGTTGGCAAACGCACAACCTTTCCACATGCTCAGCTCGCCCGAACGAGTTTGGCGAAGGGCGACATTACAAACGCCCGCGATTCCCAGAGCATGCGTCGTCCGTGTTTCGTCGAGACCAAGCAACCGACAAGCTGCCGCACAACTGGAAAGCGCCCCGTAGGTGACGTGATCGACGCCATGCTTGCGGAGGCTGGAAGCATCGCAAAAGCGACATTGCAATTCATAGGCGATGGCCGAAGCGACGATCATTTCTTGACCTGGGGAACTCACCATGTCGCCGACAGCCAGAACCGCCGCGAGGTTGTCGCTCGGGTGGGCTGGTTCGAGTGACAGATAGGTGTCATTGTAATCGAGGTAGCGGATCAACAATCCGTTGACGAACGTGGCCCAATCGACGCTACTCCGCCCGCCTCCGATCATCCCCGAACCTGGATCACCCTGCACACGCTCGGCACATCTTTTTGCGATGGCGTAAGCGTCGGCGTCCATCGCTCCCGCTGCGGTCGCGAACGAATCGATGAATCGCCGTTTGACTTCGTGGACGACGGGAGCCGGAAGGTCCTCGAACTTGAGTTGATGGGTGTATTGAGCGAGTTTGTTCGCGAGCGGTTGTTGCGTCATGTCCATTTACCAGAGCAAGGAAAAAATCTCGGAATATCAATCACGGAGATTTTAGAGGAATGGCAGAAAGGGAACAGATGAAAGGTAAACGTACGAACCAGGGAATCAAAATAGGAGCGGCGTCGAGCATTGGCTTGTGGGGTGATTTTGTCTCCCCACTAGCCCGAAGCGAGAGGGAGGAATTATGACACCAACCCGAAACGCGAACGTGGGACTTTGAGCGTAGGTGGCTTTTGCTGCGATGCAGTCGAAAGCCACCGGAGCGACCAAACAACACTCTGCGAAGCGGGAAACAATGCGTCCTCTCGCAGAGCGAAAGGCGACACTTTCACCCTACGATTCGAGTTCGATAGATTACCCTTCCACACGCTCGAGAGCAAGAAGCGTCAGATCGTCGAGCACTTGGACCTCGTGGAACAGATCGTCCGCGACCCGCTGTACAAAGTCTTGCACCGGAAGATGTTTGTGGGCGTCGGCACAGGCGAGCAAACTTGCTCCGCCCTTGGGATAATCACGGAACGTAGCGTTGTCGGTTCCGTCGGTGTAGAGAAGCACTTTGTCGCCGGGTTCCAGTTGGAGCATTTGAATTTCATATTTCGTTTGGAAGACGCCGAGCAGCGTTCCTTCCACCTGACGAAATTGCGACGCACCTTTGGCCAAAATGTGGACCAAATGCGGATGTCCAGCCCGAGCAAATTCCAACGTCCCATTGACGTAGTTGTACTTCGCGTAGACCATCGTGATGAATGGACTGTCGGAGAGTTGCTGGTCGATCATGTCTCGATTGAGATTTTCGAGAACCTCGCAGGCAGGCACGAGCCGGTAATTGTGGCCGCTGATCTCCTTCGCTCGGATTCCCTTTTTGACAAAGATCGTGAGCAAACTCGCGGGGACTCCGTGACCCATCGCGTCGGCAACGTAAAAGCCGAAGTGATTTTCGTCGAGCCGGAAGACGTCGTAGAAGTCACCACCGACGCGGCCGCAAGGCTTGTAGTAAACGCCGAACCGGACTTGGGGAAGTTCGGGGAGTTTCTGGGGCAGAAAGCTCGTTTGTATGCGGGCCGCGAGTTCCAGTTCGAGATTGATCTGTTGGTAGGTACTCTGGAGGCGTTTGTTGATCCGATGCACCTCCGCCGTTTTCTCCAGCAGTCGGTCGTGTCGGTCCTTGATGGCGGCAAATGTTTGAACTTGCGAAAGCAATTCCTCCGGCGCGAACGGACGGAGTAAGTAGGTGTTCGCCCCACACTCCAAGCTGTTCAAGCGTGCCGAGGGAGTGTGGTCACCGCTGACATAGACGATGGGGAGGAAAACGTCGCCCAACCTTTGTCGGGCGGCGCGGCACAAGTGTTGTCCCGCATCGGGTTGGACAGTCCCGTCGATCACGATTAAATCGTAATTGGAGAAATCTTCTCCGTTGAGTTCCGGATGGACGGCGACCCTTACGATGTGCCCCGCTGATTCCAACACCGGACGAACGTCACACAGGGCGGGATCATGACTCCAGAGGAATATTCGCAACTGGGTCGTTACCATTCTGCAACTCCTATGTCAGATTCAATTTATATATACGGTGTTTGGCTGTTTGAAGTAAGAGAGGTTCTGCGAGTGGTTTTTTGGAGGGTGTGGCAAGCGCAGCGAAGGCAAACCGATCCAAATGCCCAACGAACCCGCGAACCTTATGCCGTTGGCCCCTGTCTTGCGGAAAGAATCGCGAACGACAGTTCGTAATCCAAAACAAATCTGGTTGCATGCCATGACGAATTCCCCAAACAAACTGGCCGACCACCTCGTGAGCGAAATTCCTGAGCCGGTCCTCTTCAATACCTGGAAGCATCATGCCGGATGGATTCGAGAGAGAATTCAGGAATATGCCAGCAACGGAGAGGACGGGCTGAAGGCCCTCGCCACCCAAACGGTAGTCCTGGGGAATGCTCTCATGGACTTGTATTACGGGAGGCTGACTCCCTTGGAGGTGGCGCGAGATGTGTTGGCCGTGCTCCATGCGCAGGACTTACTTGATCCTTCGAAGTACCAGGCGTGGGTCGAAGAAGAAGGCGGGTATCGAGTTGTGGGAGCCCCGACCGATGGATCGTTGTGGGTCTTGCGAATGGGAGCCGCCGAGAACCGCTATGTCCACATCCATCCGGGACGATATGCTCCGAATACCCTGCGAGTTCGCACGAACGTCATCAAGACAGCGATTCTTGTGAATGGATATGTTTTGACGTTTGGAGGCGATCCGCTCGACATCGGACTCGTGAACACGGTCCGGCAGACTTATCTGGAACTTTCGCCGATGGCAAAGTTATCAACGTCGGAAGGGTTGCAACCGTTGATTGAATTGCTGGGATCAAACGACGAATGAAGATGCGCGCTGTTTAGTGGTCGTGAGGAAAATACGCAGGCCTTGGCATCGACCGGAATATTGGCGGCATGTCCTCGAAGACACGATGAATCTCTCCCTAAAGACCGAACTCAAGGGGCGGATGGAGTGAATGATTGTCGCTTTTTGGGAAAGTTGCTTTTTGCTCCGCGAAAAGGTTTTCAGTTGGTTGTTTGGTCCGTAGCTCGACTCCCCGAGTCTTTTGGGTGTGCCATCGTCACAACGTCCCCATCACACCCTATGAGAACCCACCACTTGGAGAAGCTCTCAACGTTCGAAAAGAAGACGTCCGAGGACCATTTACCCACTTCACGCAATCCTCACGTTCCCCAGAGCAGGAACGATTTTCCGTTCGTTCTCGCTAGTATCCCTGGGATCGATGCAGTATAGTTGAAAGAGTCGAACGTGGGGTCGATGAGATGTCGATTCGCGAAAAACTCCACCGTTCTCAAGCTCTCTTTTTCCTCCTTCGGTTGGGTTGGTTCTGCTTTCCCAGAATCTCCCAAGATGCTTCATCCCATGTGCGATCTCGCGGATTCTCGCACCTCCATTCTCCGTCACCGCTTACTTAACGGCATCCATGCCGCCATCGCGGAGCTTTCTTGGATTCGTTGTCCGGGTGAGTCCTGCGACCTTAGCTTACACGCTTGGTGCGTTTGAGCTGTCAGAAGCGCATTGATTCCGTCTTCGCAAGCAGGAGGTCATTTTGATCTCGGTCATTATCCCTGTTATTAACACAGCCAAAACCGTCGAAAAGTTGGTGAGGTCAGCCTTATTGCACGAGGAAGTTGAAGAAGTCATCGTCGTAGACGATGGTTCCTTCGACGACACGCCAGGAATCGCACGAGAGGCCGGAGCGAGGGTCATCACGAGTACGTTCCAAGGAAAAGGTGCCTCGATCCGCGACGGAATTCACGCGGCCAAAAGCAAAATCCTCGTCTTTTTGGATTCCTCCCTGGACAAACTGCGACCGACGAGCTTCATGGAGTTGACCCAGCCGATCATCGACGGAAAGGCCGACATGACCAAAGCCACCGCGGCAGGGGACGCTCGAACGGTGTGCCTGTTGACGGCTTTGCCTTTACTAAGGACGTTCTTTCCCGAACTCAATCACATCGAACATCCGCTCTCGGGCACTTGGGCGATCCGCCGAAACTCGCTCCAAAAACTCACGTTGGAGACCGACTCGGGGGCGGAAGTGGGGGTCCTTCTGGATCTCTTCCTGGGCGGCGGGAAAGTCGAGCAAGTTGCCCTCGACGTCCCTGTTTCGCAGGACGCTCCCGTCGAAACCTTGGCCCACATGGCCCAAGACGTGACGCGAACGATCTTGAGCCGTGCGGCCGCCAATCAACGTCTCCGGACCGGCTACGTCACGGCCATGGAGGAACAAGACAAGCCCACCCAGGCCGACCTCGTCCGAATTTTTCAAGACGCCGAACCGGCGGACCGGATAGCCCTGTTCGACATGGACGGAGTGCTCGTTCGCGGGAGTTTCGTTCTGGAGCTGGCACACCAGACGGACAAGGGGGCCGAACTCGCCGAGTTACTCGACGACCCCGATTTGGTGGGTGATCAGCGAGCCCAAAAAATCGCGGCGTTGTTTGCAGGCGTTCCCCAGGAAACATTTGAACAAGTTGCCCATGACATTCCGCTCATGGAAGGGGCTCGGGAGACAGTTGCCGCGTTGCGCCGCGATGGATATCTTGTCGGCGTCGTTTCCGACAGCTACCAAGTTCCGGTCGAAATCATTCGTGGACGTGTGTTTGCGGATTTCGGAATTTCGCACGTCATGAAATTCAAGAAAGGCAAGGCGACAGGTCGGATCACCTTGGCTCCGGCCATGGCCCACGTCTCCGAAAAGGGCGAAGAGCCATCTGGGAAACACGACCACGACAAGGAGAACATCGTCAAGCAACTGATCCAACAAACGCACATTCCAAGAGAACGAATCCTGGCCGTCGGTAATAGCGAGGACGACCTCGGCATGCTCAAGGCTTCGGGCATTTCTGTTGCCTTCCGACCAACACGTCCGGGGCTTCGCGCGGCGGCGCAACATACCGTCGATGGAGCATTGTTTGACGTCGTGTTGGCGTTAGATGGCGAAGCCGTGACGTTGAAATAATTGCGCGGGCGATTTAGTCGTTCTTGTGTTTCACGAGAAATTCCGCGAGCGTTTTTCCCAACCCGATAACGGTCTCTTGTTGGTCGGCCTCGCGTAACGAGCCATCGTCGGCGAAGGCATCGTACGCCTTGGAGACGGCGTGTTGTTGTGGCAGCACGACCACTCCGATATTCCCGAGAATCGCTCGCAGATGAACCAGACCTCGCAGGCCGCCGAGCCCACCGGGCGAAGCGGCCATGATGACGGCAATCTTTCCCTTGTACTCGACGAGGGGCGGTTTTCCTTCTTGTGGTCGCGAAACCCAGTCGATTGTGTTCTTCAACACCCCACTGACGGAACTGTTGTACTCGGGCGAGGCGATCAAAAAACCATCCGACTCAACAAACATCTTCTTGAGCTTCAAAGCATTTTCGGGGATCCCCTGCGACTCTTCGAGGTCACCGTCATATAAGGGCAAAGGAAACTCGGCGAGGTCAAGCAGGTTGACTTCGGCCTCAGCTTCGCGGGCGCCTTTCGCTGCGATGGCCACTAGTTTCTTGTTGACCGAGTCTTTGCGGGTGCTCCCAGCAAAGGCGACGATTTTTACTGCAGAACTCATCTCACACCTTTCCAAGGTCGTTGTGGTTGATGACTGGGTCGGTAAAGGGATAGGCACATTCGGAACGCGAACTCAATGATTGTCCGGTTTTTATTCTTACCCGCGGAGCGGCGACAGATTGTAGCCGTTCCGCGGCTCAATACGACAAGGTCCAGAAACACCAACAGCAACAAATTTCGCGTTCCAAGTGTGCCTGCTTCTTCACTTACCCAGTCATCGATAGTTAGTGCCGAAAATGCCGAACGCCAGTAAACACCATCGCCAGATCACGTTCGTCGCACGCATCGATCGAATCTTGATCTCGCTTCGAACCGCCTGGTTGGGCAATCCCGGTGACTCCGATTTCGGCGGCTTTGTCCACGTTGTCGCGGAACGGAAAAAATGCATCCGAAGCCAACACGCTACCTTTCACTCGGTCACCAGCTTTGCTTGCAGCGATGTGGACCGAATCGACTCGGCTCATTTGACCGGCCCCGACGCCGACGACCATTTTGTCCCGCACCAAAACAATTGCATTACTCTTGACGTGCTTGCAAACACGCCAGGCGAATTGCAAGTCTTCGAGTTCCTGCTCAGAGGGTTGTCGCTTCGTGACGACCTTCATTTCCTGGAAATCGTCCGCGGGGACGTCACGAATCTGGGCCAACATTCCTCCGTCCACACGTCGGTAATCGACTCGTGGAGTGCTATCGGGTGTCTCTGGCAGCGGAGCCGTTTTTAGAATGCGGACGTTCTTCTTCCATGATGGTCGCGTCGTCAAGAGTTCGAACGCCGCATCGGCATAGCCGGGAGCGATGACGCATTCGATGAAACGGTTGGGTTCCGTGATGACGTTGGCCGTCTCCTCGTCGAGTTCTCGGTTGAACGCGAGCACGCCGCCGAACGCACTGAGGGGATCGCCTTCGTAGGCCTTTCGAAAGGCTTCTTCGAGAGTCGCCCCAGTTGCGGCGCCACACGGGTTGTTGTGTTTGATCACAACGGCTGCGGGTTCGCTGAACTCTTTCGCAAGGTTGAACGCGCTATCGAGATCGAGGATGTTGTTGTACGAGAGTTCTTTTCCGTGGAGTTGTTCGGCAGTGGCGATGCTTGGATGCGGATAATTTGGCTCGACATAGAACGCCGCTGGTTGGTGTGGATTTTCGCCGTAGCGCAACTGCAATTTCTGTCGATAGGTCAGGTTCAGTCGTGGTTGGAAGGAGATGCCGCTTTCGAGCCCCAAAAAATACATGTTGATCGTCGCGTCGTAGGACGCCGTCAACGCAAATGCGTCTCTGGCGAGCCGTTCTCGGGTCGGGAGTGTCAACGCACCGTCGTTCGCTTGCAACTCCTCCAGCACCAAGTCGTACTGGTCGGGCCTCGTGACGACGGCCACATCGTTGTAGTTTTTTGCGGCAGCTCGGATCATGGTCGGGCCACCAACGTCGATGTTTTCAACGATGTCTGCGTGAGAACTTTCTGCTTTCGCCAGGGTCTCTTCGAACGGATAGAGGTTGCACACGAGCAAATCGATCAGGCCAATCCCTTGCTCCTGGGTCGTCTGAGTATGATTCGAATTCTCGCGAACGGCCAACAACCCACCATGAATTTTCGGATGTAGAGTCTTCACTCGCCCGTCGAGAATCTCCGGGAAACCGGTCACGTCCGACACGTCACGCACGGGGAGTTTCGCATCTTTGAGGGCCTTCGCGGTGCCGCCCGTCGAGATCAGTTCGACTCCACGCTCGACCAAATTCTTGGCGAGGTCGATGAGCCCCGTTTTATCACTCACGCTCAAGAGCGCACGTTGAATTTTTCGTAACGACATGTGGATGGCTCCTCCGGTCTGCGCTGCGTTTCGGGCGATGGCTAACTCTTCCCGAAATCTCGGTTCTGCTTCGGTTCATGATATGGGCCATTCGAGATTCACACAGGGCAGCGAACGAAGGAGGAGCCGTCTGCGTAGTGATCAAAATGGAAATGGGTGAAGAAAAAGATGTGTGAGAGATGCATCAACGAAACGATCCCCCTGGCCGCAGGACGGTCGACCAAGGGGACGCGAAGGGGGTTCGTTGCTGGGCTTACTTCTGAATTCGGATCGCGCGAATTTTGGTTCCGAGCGGGAGAGTCCTCCGGACCGAACTGAACGTGTAGATACTGCGATAGTTCGATCGACCGGATTTGTCCAGGAAGATCGTGTTGATTTCGGCCACCAGGTATTTCCCCGAGCGTCGCAACGAGAGATACCGAACGGCAAACTTTTGGCCGTAGATCGCGAATCCATAAGGCTTAACTTTACTCGACACCGACGACCCGAGGACATGTAACTTGCGGGTGCCCCAATCGCAATCCTTGGGATGGCATTGTCCCCAGGCGCGGATCTTCGCCCCGCCTAATGAGTTGGTGATCACGAGCTTGGTGATCCCTCTGGTTTTCTTGTCGGTGTTATGCCACACACCTGTTAACCCGGTTTGGGCCGATGCGGAACTGAGACAGAACGCCGAAAGGCAAACGGCCAAGGCGGTCTTTGTGATTAGTGTGCGAATCATAGTGGATATCTCTTCTACTTGGTGCGTTGAGTTATGGTGAGTCGTTTTGGATCGAGCTATTGCTCCACGTCCAAAGAATGCCGGAAGAAGAGATACTTGCGTTCGGGGTAAAAAAAATCCTGCATCTGCTGGTCACGGTCCACGAAACACAATCGTCAGCGCGGCGGAGTAACCTCACGATGCACATCTCGTTCGACATAGACGACACGCTCATTTGCTATCAAAGCGGTGTCCCGTGCGAACCCAATCGCGTGCCATGGTTGTTTCGCAGCTGGTTGCAAGAACCGTTGCGACTCGGAACCCGAAATCTGATGCAAGAACTCACTCGGCTCGGTTGTGATATTTCGATTTACACGACTTCGTATCGATCACCGAACACATTGAAGTGGATGATGTGGTTCTATGGTGTCCGCATTCGAACTGTGATCAATCAGTACATCCACGAGGATACTTTTCGCAACAGTCAAAGGCCATCGCCATCGAAGTGGCCCTCGACCTTTGGCATTGATTTACATGTGGACGATTCGGACGGCGTCGCTTTGGAAGGCAAGAAGTATGGTTTCGACGTCGTGGTCGTGAATCCGCGTGATCGGAACTGGGCGGAGAAGGTGTTGAGTGTGGTGTGCGAAAGACTCGATGGCAGGGCACGCCCATAGCCAAGTTGAGTTTGCTCGGGATTCCTGGCACGTCACCATGCCACGCCCCTTTCCAATGGTAAACTACGTAGGGGAGGAGATGAATGTTGCCCTTTTGGGAGAACTGCGTTGGCACTGATCGAACTTCACAAAATAAGCAAAGTGTACGACCTGGGGGAAGTCAAAGTCGTGGCTTTGCGGTCGGCCACATTATCAATTCAGAAAGGCGAGTACGTTGCCCTCATTGGTCCATCGGGCTCGGGAAAGTCGACGCTCATGAACACTCTGGGCTGTCTGGATCGACCAACCAGCGGGACGTACTTGCTCGATGGCCAGGAAATTCAAACCATGTCGGGTGACGAGCGAGCACGCATCCGCAACAGCAAGATCGGGTTTGTGTTCCAGAACTTCAATTTGCTACCGCGGACCTCGGCGATGGAAAACGTCGAAGTTCCTCTCTTATATGCGAAAAAGGGAATGAATCCACGGAAGCGAAGAGAACAAGTCACGCAGGTCCTTGAGAAAGTCGGGCTTGGCGACCGACTCGATCACCACCCGAGTCAGCTCTCCGGCGGACAACAACAACGCGTCGCCATCGCGCGAGCGTTGGTCAACAATCCCTCGATCCTCATGGGAGATGAGCCGACCGGAAACCTCGATTCGAAGACGAGCCAGGACATCATCCGCATGTTCCGCGAACTCAACCAGAACTTGGGGCTGACGGTCATCCTCGTGACGCACGATCCGGAAGTCGCAAAACACGCGGATCGAATTATTGCCCTCAAGGATGGTGATGTTGTAGCCGACACGACCGATTTTTCCTATGCCATCACGGCTCTCCAATCTACGAACCTTTCGGATACCGATTTACTCGAACAGCCCGAATCATCGGTACGACCGAAAAAGTCTTAACCTCGGGCGCTCCTATGGCCGATAGTTGTGGACATGCGATGCTATCCCCGCCCACTTTCGGTCTTCGCCCTGTTGGTGCTCTTGAGCATCACCGCGAGTGGTTGCGCACACGTCCCGTTCTTCTGGGCCGACGTCGTTCGCGAACAGAGGAACTTGGAGATTCGGAGTCCTGCGGAAATGACGCCGGCGATCATTCCCAAATTGCCGCCGCCAGTTACGGTAACCGAGGCTCGTGAGGAGGTGGAAAAAAGATCCACCAAAAAGCGAAAGCTTCCCTTCGACGAAGCCCTGACGGGGATCCTCAAAGAGCGAAAGATTTCCCTCGACGAAGCCATCCACATCGCCCTGCGAAACTCCGAAGTCGTGCGTGTCCTCGCCGGTGTCACCGCCGTATCGAGTGGGACGACGATCTACGACACCGCCATCTCGAACACCCTCATCGACCAACAACGCGGGCGGTTCGATCCAACATTAGGGATCAATAACACGTTCAACCACATCGAAACACCGACGGCCACACTCGACTTTGCCGAGCCAGAATTGGCCCGCATTGGCGGACTTCGGACCGACACCTACACTTTCGACTTGAATGTTGCGAAGACCTCGGTTACCGGAGGCCGGGCGACTCTCTCGTTCACGGACGATCTTTCGAGATTTAGTCCGGGCATCTTTCCGTTGTTTCCCGAGAACAGAACGCGAACGACATTGCGGCTTGATCAGCCGTTGTTGAAAGGTGCCGGGATCGAACCGAACGTGGCTCCAATTGTCATCGCTAGGTTGGATACGGAGCGATCATTCTATCGATTCAAGGGGAGCACACAAGAACTTGTTCGTGGCGTGATCGAGGCGTATTGGTCGTTGGTGTTTGCCAGGGCGGACGTGGGGATCCGACAAGCACAGGTCCTGTTCCTTGAGGAAAACTTGAAGTTTTTCCGCACTGCGGGCAAAGGCGAACTCCGGCCAAGAGCCGACGCAGCCCAGACGGAGACGACGTTGTTCCAGGCAAGATCGACTCTGGTCAACTCGCAAGCCAACTTGATTCAACGCGAAGCCGCTTTCCGTAACCTCATCGGACTCCCACCTTCGGACGGAACGGTGTTGGTTCCGGTCACGCAACCAACGACTCAAAAACTTGTTTGGAATTGGGATCAACTCGTAAAGTTAGCGGAACAGAATCGCCCAGAACTCATTGAGTTGAAGCTCGTCATCGAAGCCGACAAACAACGCTTGATTCAGGCCGAGAATCAAGCCCTCCCCAACGCCGACCTTGTTGCCTTGTATCGTTGGAATGGCCTATCGGGAACGACTCCTGCCGGTGCCGACCTCGCCACCGACCACGGGCAGTTCACGGACTGGATACTGGGCCTCAATGTGGCATTACCGTTAGGGTTGCGACAAGATCGCGCGTTCCTTCGCCAAACGCAGCTCACGCTCGCCCGAGACTTTGCCAATCTGGATCAAGGATTGCACGCGGCAACGCATAATTTAGCCACGAGCGTGCGGAACCTCGCCCAACTTTACGAACAATACGCGTTGTTACAAGTCGGACAAACGGCGGCAAGGGAAAACCTCCGGTTTCAGTCTGCGCGTGCGAGGGGAGGACAAGAAAACACCAATGTCTTGAACGTTCTGCAGGCCATCTCCGATTGGGGTAACATCACAAGTGCAAAGGCACAAGCGCTGACTGCCTACAACACGGAATTGGCTACTTTGGAACTCGAAAGCGGAACCATATTGGAGACCCATGGAGTCCGGTTCTACGAAGATCTGTTCGGAGCAGTAGGACCTCTGGGACGTCACCATCCCAGAGGTTACCC
Organism: uncultured Alcaligenaceae bacterium; assembly: GCA_964474955.1. Lineage (GTDB taxonomy): Bacteria > Planctomycetota > Planctomycetia > Gemmatales > Gemmataceae > CAYRFQ01. Next base: position 20,390 of record CAYYUU010000009.1, read on the forward strand.
GGCGAGCATTCCGCCTGGACCGAATACGAAGCGTTATCCTGCCGGGACGACTCCTGCAGAAAGGATTTTCAAAATCCAAGAGGTCTTGAAAGAGTACGAAGAGTTTAAACGCAAGTTCGGGAAAGACTTCCCTTCCGCACCACCACCGGGGAAGAATCAGGATGATGGAGGAGGTCCTCTCGTCCCACCTGGGAACACCCCCAACGCTCCGTCGGGCGTAATGGAAGGGCCATTACTTCAACCCAACTTGATGCCACAACCAAGACTACTCCCACCGCCAGACCCGACACCTCGACCAGCAACGGTTGGAAGGAACTGACTTCCAGAGTAAGTGGTAGACTTAACGTCGCGGGAAGTCGATGAGGTGTCGCCTTTCGCTCCTTTGAAAGGACGCCCAGGCTACTCTCAGAAGTTCCCAATCGATGGCTCTGGCGAACTCCCAAATTCGATCCGGCGGCCCAAAACGCGGCCACAAAAAGCACCAAAAAACGAGGGTGGGGG
>CAYYUU010000010.1:0-20296 GCA_964474955.1 uncultured Alcaligenaceae bacterium
GAGCATCGAGGGCCGCTATGTCGTTTCAAGCTATCAGAATTCGGGGAGCGGAATAGTTGGGAAATGCGCGGGACGTTGAGGAATTGAGTTTTGGAGTCATCCGAAGATCATGTTCGAAATCTATGGAGAAGCATGTCGACCAGCTTAATCACCAACCAAACTCCAGGTATCGTTGCCAGGAAGAAATACGGGTAATCACGCCCTGCCTGGAAATCGCTAAACAACTCGAAGGGGGAAGATTCCGGGTCCATGACCCGATTCACAACCGACGTTGCCCCCTGAACGGTCAATGCCACACCCATTGCGGTCGCGGCCTGCCAGGGGACATACTCGGGTGGGAGTAATGTGAGATAAATTTCGCCCGTCAGCGGGCTGCTTTGACTTTCTACGTGATAATGCAATCGGTCCGACCGCCGGAACAAATTCTTGTACGTGACTTCGACTTCGAAGTGCCATGCTTGTCGTTCCTCATCGAAACCGAAGTCTCGGACATAAAGCCGACCTGGAATTTGTTGAGGAGTGATCTTGGTCACTCCGACTTCCTTGGGACAGCGAATCCAAACATCATATTTGTGAAGACCGACGAGAGGATACGCCGAACGGATAGGGAGAATTTGTTTCTGCGTTCCTTCTCTCTCTTCGATTGTGATTTGATCCTTCGACAGACGACGCGGTTCCAGGAATTGAAATATTTTTTCCGGAGTTCTGCCAACTGGAGGAAGGACTGTGTGTGACTGCCGGGTCGTATACTTCCGACCAAAGGCGGCTGCTTCGATGACAACGTCAATTTGATCGGATGTGATTACGGCCTCAAACTGTTCCTTCGTTCCCGGTTTGAAAATACCCCGGAAAAAAGTTTTGCAGGCCAGAACCTGGGACTCCGGTTCGAGCCGGATCTGCACCGATTTGAACGGCGTCGTCCCGCGGTGCTCCAAAGACAATTCTACTTTCGTTCCATCGACATATGTGTAAATAGGTTTGATCTCTGTATGAATTTCATTGCTTGGAGAAGGAAGGACTTGGATCACCTCGGGCCCGAAATACGATATATCAGGCCGCTGCTCACCACGTTTCCATTGGAAGTAAAAATCCTCTAATTTCAGTGTCTTCGCCTCGCTCACGAGGACTTGAAGGAGTACCCGATACGTCTCGTTGGGAAAAAGTGTGATTCCGCGTTGAAGTAGATCGATATCCAACACTACCGAGGAGTCCTTGCAGGCTAAATTCCTAAACTCAACTGGTCCCTCAGAATTCATGGGGCAATGAAGGAGAAATTCAACACGCGTCCACTCGTTCGCAAAGACAAACTCTTCCACGAAGTTCAACTTGGCTTCCAATGGTGCTGACTTCACAAGCATATGCGGCTTCCTGTTGGTGTTAGGCTTCGTCATCGGAGAGGCGAGATGGATCGACCGGTTGTAATTGTTCGTCGGGTTGTTCATCGTTGATTGGGGTGCCACTGCCGAGCATTTCTTTCGCGCACTGGAGCAATTCACCCAGATACGATTGATTTAATTTCTCCAACAAGAAGTTTTTCCCTTCTTCCCAGACACCAGGCTTCTGTACGTATCCATTTTCATTTTGGAGAACACGAGCTATTGCTCGAAATTGGATTTCGTCGTCGAGCGTCAGGACAGTTGTTCGCACCCGATCTTCTTTTCCTTCGACAATGTCGGCAGGCAGCTCGATTGCATGCGCTCGCACGAGCCAGAGGAGGTATCGCCCCTTTTGCTTGTAGTTCAGAAGGCTGATGCACCCCGGAAGTTTCGCGGTGTAAAAATGGGGGAGACGGACCAACAAAATTCGAATCCACCGAACCGAAGAGGAAGGCTCCGAGAATTGCAGTTGCAGCCCCCGAATTCCATCTGAAGTTGTGGCTTCCGTCATGCCGTCGTAGTCGATCCCAACCGATTTCGCCCAGAATTCGCCGAACATGTTAAATAATGCGCAAACGGTAGCACGATGACCTTTCATAGCTTGGTAGGGTGTAGTCACTCGCTCGAGGTCTGCTCCGATCTCCTTGCGGAAGACCTCGTAGTCGAGCGGGACATCAACAATGAGGTTCTGAAGTCGGTTCCGGAACTCCTCGTCCCAGTTCCCGAGCATTTTTCGGATTGAGGAAATCGCAAAATCTGTTTCGGATGCCCTCCGCATTTCCCCTTCGGTGTCATGTCGCATCGCCAGAATTGCGTTCTGGTCAAAAGGAAGGTAGGGATTCTCGACAGCAGTCACTTCGTCGAGCAACTGTTGGTTTGACCGCAACCAAGTTCGCAATCTGTGTTGATAGAGATTCAAGATCTCGGACGGCTTGATTTCGCTCAAGATAAAGCGATGGTCGTTTCGGATGCGATCTCGGAATTGCCTCTCCATTTTCGGGTGGAGTGTATTCCGGAGCCCGAGAGTCATCGTGAACAGAATGAACACGTTGGGCAAGGTGTTGTACAACTCACTCAACTGCGCAAAGAACTTGAACCAATCTTCTTCTTTTTCGAAGAGTTCGTTCCTTCCTTCGAGCTGATCGAACGCAAAAAAGAAGAGCGTAGCTCGTTGTTGCAATGCCTGGGGTTGATCGTCTTCTTGGAGTCCTGCAACGACCTCCCGGGTGAAAAGACTAACGAGAATTTTGATGATTTGGAACGATTTGAAGTGTTCTTTACGAGTGTCGGCCACACGCAGTCTGTGCAGAAAATTCACGTCCTTGCCTCGAAGCCAGTGCCGTACTTGCTCTCTTTCCTCTCCGAAGAGGTAAAGTAACAAAACGTGCATGACATATCGATGGAACGGATTTCCGCTTTCGTGAAGGAACCGATCACAAACGTGAGACGCGAAACTACTGAAATCAACCTTGCGAAAGATGCTCAGGTCTCGATCACGGACGGATTGTTGAAACACCTCTTGGTCGGAGCGGAACAACCCTCCGAAGATCGTCTTGAGAATGGCCTGCCGATGCGTTCTCTGGAATTCCCGAATCTTCCCCGGAGCTTTCAAGATATCCCCGAGAGCCTGGAAGGCGATCTCCTCTATTTTGCGCAACAACAAATCTTCATGCGCCGCATTATCCCGGATTAACGCATCGAGTAGCCAATCCAACAACAGCGGTTCGAACTCATCGACTTTCCAATAATTCGAGTTGCAAACCAAGACATAGTTGAGTTCTTCCGCTTTGGCTCGCGAGCGGAAATGATTAATCAGGTGTGTCTTTCCCATGCCGGGGTTCCCGACCAAGATCGTGACCGGGCTTGGCCGTCCCTCGTGAATGCCCCGGATCACCGATTCAATGTTTTCCCGGACCTCAGAATGAATCTCCGGAACATCAAGTTCGTCGACAGATGTGTGGTAACGAACGATGACTTCATCGCTGAAGGGAGACACGTTTCGGTCCGAATATTGGCTGAGTTGTTTTTTCAATCCCGCCAATATTTGCAGTTCTTCGTAGGTCCAAGTTTTGGGCGATTCGGTCGTCGTGCTCATAATTATTTCCTGAGTACGTTATAATACAGAGTGTCGTTCTTCCTGATAGCTTTGTCAGGTTCCTTGGCTGTTCGCACTTCATTGAGAATGTGGAACTCGATTTCGCTCCGTTCCCACATATCAATCAACTGTTGATGAAAACGATCGACCGAAATTTCTGGAACGAGCTTCACGAGTTCGTCATAAAGATGAGGGATCTCGACGAGCCTATCTTGATATTCCACGAACAGACACAACTTCTCGTACGCTTGCTTGATGGCTTGCTCAAGTTGGTCTTTCGAAACCTCCGAAGTTTGTTCGGCTTCCTCCGGCGACGAGTCCGCATCGACATCCATCTCCTCTTGCGGCGGCGAAGATTCGACGTGCGAGCCGTTGCGATCTTGGGTAGGTGTTGCCTGTGTGCCAAGTTGAGCCAGGGCTTGGTTCAGTCTCGCTGTGATCGAATCAAAGCCTTGTTCGATTTGTTGCATGACGGGCGAATCGTCCTGCGGCTCGGTCGCCTTTTCGAGTTTCTCGATCTTTCCTGCAATGTCCTGAACCTTCTTCCGGAGCCCCTCCAGTTCCTTGAGAATTTTCGAATCGTCCTTACTTTTCTTCGGAGCGAGTGCGGCTTGGACTTCCTGACGCAGTTTCTCCCGATCGGCTTCGATTCCTTCTTTCAGTTCTTGGACGAACCCGTAATTCAATACGGCAGCAAGGACCGCCGGATCAGCGGCCTCTCGAAGATATTTTTTCCCTTCATCGGTCAGGTCGTAGGCATCAACTTTTTTGGTCGTGGGCTTTCCGTCCTTCTTTACTGCCGGAACGGTAATTTTCTTCTTCTGCAACAATTCCTGCTCTTCGGCCTTTTTGAAGTGTTTCTTGATGGTCTTGAGGGGTTCTTCGGATACCTGGATGGATTCCCCGCCCATCATCTGTACTACACTTAGAACCATGAGCACTGTCGGGTCTGCGTCCACTGTCCTCACCTTTCAAATAGATTGCTTAAGAAACATCGTATGAACTAGCGCATCCACAAGCAACAATCTTGTAGAAGTCATAAGACAAACGAATAATCTCTCGCGTCATCCCTCAAATGCCGGGCTCGTCACAGCATTTTTTCTGCCAAGACAAGTACTGGAGATGGCGAGGAATTGGAGGATTTCCCCAAGCCGTAGGCTCTCGCATCGGAAACGCGAAAGCACGACGGGCGATATAATTTGGGTTGCCGAAATTCCGAAATTCCGAAATTCGATGATGGCCAGAAAGGAACCTTGGTGCAAGACCAGACACCAAAGAGCTTGCCGTTGCTGTGAAATTTGGGAAAGCGGAAGTGACAATACGAAAAGAGCGGCTTGATCTTCGGATCGAGCCGCTTCTCTACAGTGACCCAAAATAGAAAACAATCTGGGTCAGGAAGATGTTTCGTTCATCCGAAACGGACGAGAACAGGAGCAATTCAACCGGCCATATTACCGCATCTCCGTCTTCCGATAAAACTTCTTCTCGGTCGCCACAATCACTTCACTCTGGTGGTCATTAAACAACCCCCACATCCGCATCTTCTTCAGTTGGGGATGTCGATCGTTATATCCGGGCGCAAACCACTGCGACCAACGACCATTAAACCACCGAATTCGATACAGAACTATCTCGGGGTGTTTTGAAGCATCCAACTTCAGTTTGATCCAGTATCTGGTGTTCAAGCGTTTTTGCTGTTTCTTCTCGAAGGAATCCAATCGAGTTAACACCTCGGCATACTTTTTTGTCAGGTTACTATATTTTCGAGCGACATCATTTTTCTTTTTGGGGTTCTCATGTTTTTGACGGATGTTGGCCAACGCGGCTCGATAAATCAAGACGAGTGTGCCATCGTCCTCACCCTTGACGTACTTCTCCAGATCGATTTCATTGGTCGTCTTGACCAACGCTCGCAGGGCAGCGAACCGGATGGTTGGATTTTTATCCTTGATCCACTTCTTCAATTCCGGAATGGCCTTCTGTTTTTGCAACGCTCCCAAAACAAAGAATCCAATGACTTTTCGCTGGGGATTCTTCGAAGCAATCCACTTCTTCGCCAAAGCGAGATCGTCTCGTTGAATGGTCGCTAACAACGCATCTTGTCCGGCAGATAACAGGTATTCGTCTTCGCAGCGTTCGAGCGTCTTGATCAACAAAGATGGAGCAATCCGTATTCTTCGAGTTTCCATCAGTTTGAATAATGCGGCCAATGGATGCGGTTTCGAGCTAGTCGTGTTGAGCAACTTTCGAATTCGGAGCTGCGTTTCAAGATCACCTTTTTCCGCAGCCTTTTTGAGCCTCTGGATCGGTGGAAAGAGCGTCTTCATCAACCTCCTCGACGCCCTCACCCGGCGCACATAAGACTCACTTCCCAAAGCGGCTATCGCTTCCTCGACTTCTTTGGCCGAAGGTGGTCCGAACTCTCCTTTGGCGATTCGTTCGAAAAACTGTGTCATTCCTTTCGGCGTCGGAGCTATTTCATACTTGATGAGAACATCAATGATATCAGTTGTAGTATCCGCATAGGCCGAGTTTACCCACGTACCCAATCCGAACAATGCGAGGAACAAGCTCGGAATCCATAAACGACGCGCACTGTTTCTGTTCATTTGGCGAGAGTTCACGGACGATCTCCATCAAACTTATCGTGATTGCGTTAGTCAATAACCATGAGCAACCAAGACCACGTCTCGTTGAGGAGACGTGGTTGCCCCAAGTGAGATCTCTGTAGTCTTGATCACTCAGAGTTATGACGAACCGAATCACAAATAGTTGACTTGCCGAGCAATGTTTTTTTGAGCCGATGAAGAGTTGAGGGCTGGAACATTAAACAGCCCAGGTCATTCTTCCACGATCTCGGCTTCCCAGGAGCATTCGATACACTCCTTGACGGATTGATACGCTGGACATTTCTCCGAATACGTCTCCAACGCACGATCGACCTTTTCGCGGCTCCCTGCGGGAATTTTAAAATGAAATTGGAGGCGGATTTTGGTGATTCGCATCACGCCGTCGACCTCTTCAATGTCGCCTTCGACTTGGGCTGTCAAATTCTCAGCAGACGGGACGTTACGCGCTTCCAGCGCGCTTCCTAGTGTGCCCGTCAGTCAACCGGCAATCCCGGCAATCATGTAATCGAGTGTTGCGGGATACTCTGAACCCTTGAGCTCACGACCATATTTCTCCTGGTAAAAATGTTTGATCCCGCCGTGGATTCCGAAATCGATCGGCGTGTCGAACGATTCGATGTGCGCCGTTCGGTGCGGGCCTTCGTGCTTTTCAATCCGAAGTTTGCTTGTGTGGACAACAGCCATGTTCATTTCTCCTTGTGGTTGGCGTGTTTGGACCTTTCTCAGTGTGGGAAATATGAGAGAAAGTTGTCAACACGGGAATCTGTGGATTTTGAGAAAGTAGTAGGCACAGTCCGTGTGCCGTGACCAAATTGCAAACAGGCGCATGGCACATGGGGAACGTGAAATTTATTGGTGTCCGATTTGGGCGTTCTTCGGTGGCACGTCCCCGAGCGCAGCGAGGCGCGCGGTCTCTGGTGAATCGCAGCGAAGTCCACGCCCCTCGTGTCCTCGGGGACGTGCCACCGACCACCACACTAAAAACCGGAAACCTATTTATTTTGCGTTCCGAGCGTGCCTACTAATTTTTCCGAAGCTGGATTCCCGTTTCGATCGTTGCAGAGCCCCACCGGGCGCTTTATCATGCCGGATTATTCTCGAGAGATCTGTCCTCACCGTTCGCCCTCCTCTTGGCGGTGAGTTCAAGTAAGAAACGCTGTGGAGGTAATGCTGTGAGATTCTTCGTGTTCCTGGTCGTCTGTTGTTTCCTTTGGATGCCGACGCCGGCGTTGTCTCAAAACGACGCGAAGCCCGGTGCTGAAAAGAAACAACAAGAACAGAAAACGGAAAAGGCAAAATCAGAAACCGTTGACGACGACAACGACGAGCAAAAACCGTTCGATCCGTACCCGCTTGTCTTGTTAGGGATCGGCGTGGCATTCATCTTCCTGATGATCCTTTACTTCAAGACGAATGCGTTCATCGCGTTGATTGGGGCGGCGTTGGTTGTCGGGCTCTTGTCGCCGCAGGTCATGTTGACCCAGCCCCAAGACGGAGGCAGCGCCATTGTCTCACTCGTTCAGACGCCGCAAATCGTCTCCGAGAAATTTGGCAACACGATGATGAAAATCGGCCTCGCAATTGCGTTCGCTACGATCATCGGCCGGGCCATGATGGAGAGCGGATCGGCAGATCGAGTCGTGGAATTCTTCCGCAATCTGTTCGGCGAAAGGTTAGCCCCGTTTGCATTATTGACGTCCGGGTTCGTGCTCTCGATTCCTGTTTTCTTCGACACGGTCTTTTTATTGCTCATACCTCTCGCGAAGGCCCTCCGATTAAAAACCGGCAAAAACTATCTCTTATACGTGACGGCCATCGGGGCCGGTGGGGCCGTATCCCACGGACTGGTACCACCAACGCCGGGACCGATCGCGATGTCGGCGGAACTTCATGTCGCTCTTGGCTTGACGATCTTGATGGGCATTCTGATTGGTTTTCCGATGTCCCTCGTTGGGTTTGCCTGGGCCACTTTCATCAACAAACGTTTGCCCGTTCCACTGCGAAATGCTCCAAGTGAATCCAAGCCCCAGGAGAAGCCGGCCGGGGAAACGCCCGCTCCCGTAACTCCTGCGGCGGAGGGAACTTCCGACGCTTCAGTTACTCGAGTCACCGAACCGGGAACGGTCCTTTCGCCCAAGCCACCTCCACTACATCCGGATAAAAAGTCGCTGCCACCGTTGGGCATCGCCCTGTTGCCGATCTTGCTGCCGGTCCTTTTCATCACGTCGAACACCGTTTATGACACTCTCACGGCCACCGCTCCGCATCCTTTGATGAAGGCTCTCGACAAGAACAACGACAAGACTCTCGACAAGAAAGAAATCGAAAAAGCTACCCAATCGATTTTGAAATTCGACGCCGACAAAGACGGAGAAGTCTCCGCCAAAGAACTTGGATTGACCGAGGACCACAAGTCGCATCCACTGATGGAAAAACTCGATGCAGACGGAGACGGTGCTCTCTCGGAGAAAGAACTCAAGCCCGCCACGTCGGACAAAAACAGAGATGGTTACATCAATCCGAAAACCGAATATGGACCGGCCAGTAAAGCCATCTTGTCGTTCGACCAACCCGCCAAAGGAAAGAAACAGGGCGATGGAAAGGTCAATTCCGATGCGTTCGAACCAACGAAAGGCATTGTGATTGGAGGTGCCGAACTTCGCGTGAGCAGCATCCTCGACTTCCTGGGCAATCCGACGATTGCTCTCTTGATTTCGGCGGTCGTCTCGATGTTTATCGTGATGTTCCAAAAAGGGATGACGAAAAAACAACTAGGGACCTTCGCAGGCAATTCTCTAGAAGACGCAGGGATGATTTTGCTCATCACGAGTGCGGGTGGTGCCTTCGGAGGCATGCTCCAATCGATCGGCGTTGGCGATTCGCTGAGCGCCATTGCCAAGGACGCTGGAATTTCTCTGCTTGTGTTGGCTTGGGGTCTCGCCGTGTTGTTCAAAGTTGCCCAGGGTTCAGGAACAGTCTCAATGATTACGTCCGCCCAGATCATGGCTGGCATTATCGCAGGAAACCTCGGGACGTCAGTCGATCAACTCACGACCGAAGGCATGACCTCCCATCTAGGATTCCACCCGGTCTACCTCGTCATGGCCATTGGTTCCGGTTCGAAAGTCGGATCGTGGATGAACGACAGCGGTTTCTGGGTTGTGTGTAAAATGGGAGGACTGACCGAAGGCGAGACGTTCAAGAGTTGGACCCTATGTCTGGCCTTTATGGGACTGTTTGGCTTGCCTGTGGTCTGGTTGCTCTCGACCATTTTGCCGTTGAAGTAGACAATGGAAGGGTTGAGGTGTGTTCTGGACCCGCGGAGGCGGTCGGATAAACCAGTGTCGCCTTTTCGGTGGCACGTCCCCGAGCGCAGCGAGGGGCGTGCCACCGAAAAGGACCTCTCTTGCGTTTGCGACAATTGTTTATCCGTCCGCCCGAGCGGTGACAGATCGTAGCCGTGGCCGTGAGGTCGCGGTGGGTAAGCGCTCTGACCATTCCGCGGGTTCACACCCGCGGCTACGATCTGTCGCCACTCCGTGGCTCGCCCCTCAACTCTTCTCCTTTTTCCGATACTCGTTGTTGAGAAATGTCGCGTGAATCACGTATTGGTAGTTGATGACGAGCAAGCCGTCTGTTGGGCCTTGAGCCGAGCATTGGAGCAAGAAGGTTATGGCGTAGACACCGCTGCGTCGGCGGAGGAAGCCTTCGAAAAGGCCGAGCAGAACACTCCCGACGCAATCGTCCTCGACGTTCGGTTGCCGGGGCTCGACGGGCTCTCGGCGCTTTCGCAACTGCGGGAACTTTCGAACGAAGCTCCCGTCATCGTCGTCACCGCCCACGGCAATCTGAATACCGCCGTGAAGGCCGTCGAAAACGGGGCGTTTGATTATTTGGCCAAGCCGTTCGACTTGGATCAATGTCTGGAAGTCGTGCACCGGGCATTACAACGCCGGACAACTCAGAAGCAAGGCGGCGAAGAAGAAACTGTAGTCTCTGCCGACGTTTCGCCCGAAGAAATCGTCGGTCGGAGTGCGGCCATGCACACCGTTTTCAAACGGATTGCGTTGGTCGCCGCGAGAGATTCGTGTGTCTTGATCACGGGCGAGAGCGGGACGGGTAAGGAACTCGTGGCCCGAGCCATTCACCGCTATTCGTCTCGTGCCGACGGACCGTTCTTGCCCGTCCACATCGCAGCCCTGAATCCGAATCTTGTCGAGAGCGAACTCTTCGGGCACGCCAAGGGCGCGTTCACCGGCGCCACCCAAGCCAGGTCAGGACTGTTGGCCCTGGCCGAAGGCGGGACGGTGTTCTTTGACGAACTCGCCGAAATCCCGCTGCCCGTGCAAGTGAAGCTATTGAGAGTCCTCGAACAGAGCGAAGTTTATCCCGTTGGGGCGACTGAGCCGCAACCACTCGACATTCGCATCCTCGCCGCAACGCACCAAGATCTGGAAAGCAAAGTGCACGACGGAAGTTTCCGCCACGACTTGTTCTTCCGACTTAACGTGTTCCGGATTCACCTTCCGCCGTTACGCGAACGTCACGAAGACATCGTTCAACTGGCCAATCACTTCTTACAAAGACTCGATCCAGATGGACCTCAACTGCCGGACGAGACGATACAGTTTCTCCGGTCGCAGCCGTGGCTCGGAAACCTACGAGAACTTCGCAACGCACTCGAACACGCTGTCATCGTCGCACGCGGAGGGCAGTTGCTTCCGGAACACTTCCCGACCATCGCCTCGAATTTTGGAACTTTGAATCCTGAGGAACAACTCGGAGAATCCGTCCGTCGATGGTTGGCTGAACAGATTGCCGCTGCGGGTGAAGAATCACCAACCGACCTCTATGCCAAACTGTTGGAGTGTGTCGAATCGGCTTTGCTCCATGATCTGATGGAGCGAGTCCAGGGCAACCGATGGGCCGCGGCTCAATGGCTTGGGTTGAACCGGGCGACCGTCCGTAAAAAGTTGGCGGCGTATGATTTGACCGACGTGGCCAGAGATAACGACAACGAGACAACGAAGGGTTGAGGTGTGTTCTGCAACCGCGGAGGGGTGACATATTCTGGCCATAGCCGTAGGGCCTCGATGGATAAGCGTTATGACTATTCCGTGGGTTTGCACCCGCGGCTACAATCTGTCGCCACTCCGTGGCTCAACCCTCAACCCTCACTCCTTTCACGACATCAAGTACGCATTCGCGATGCTGAAGTAGATGATGATTCCCACGACATCCGCGAGCGTTGCGACGAAGGGGTTCGACGCAATTCCCGGATCGACTCCGATACGCTGGAAGAACAACGGCAGCATCGAACCCACCATCGTTCCCCATAAACAAATCCCGATGACGGCTTGTCCGATCACGAGCCCGAGCAACCACGAGGGTATCGTGGACCCATCTGGATTCGCTAACAATCGCGCAGGCGTCAAGAGTCCGATCATAAATCCGACGCAGCCAAGTGTCAGACCGAGGGCAACTCCCATCATCAATTCGTGCCGAAACACCTCCCACCATTGCCGGGCCGTGATGTGTCCCAACGCAAGAGCCCGTGTGATCAACGTCACGGCCTGCGAGCCAGCGTTTCCACCCGTCGAGATGCACAACGGAATGAACAAATTCAAAGCGACAATGGCTTCGATCGACCTCTGGAATCCCGCCATCGCCATGCACGTCAAAATCCCGCCGACAAACAGGCACGCTAGCCAAAACACCCGGCTCCGCCATACGGCGAAAAAATTCGCGTCCAGATAGTTTTCCTCCATCGGCCCGACCGCACCCATGCGGTACACGTCTTCGGTGGCCTCTTCGACGACGACGTCAATCACGTCGTCGTGCGTGACGATCCCGACGAGCCGTCCATGCGTATCGAGCACAGGAATCGCAATCAAGTCATATCTCGCAAGTTCGTTCGCTACTTGCTCCCGGTCGTCTCCCACGCGGACGAACAGAGGTTCGGCGTCCATGATGTCGCGGACGAGCGTTTGGGGCGGCGACAGAATCAGGTCACGAAGCGACAACACCCCGAGCAACTTGCGTTCGGGACTGAGGACATACACGTAATAAATGGTCTCGGTGTTGGGGGCCTGCAGACGCAATCGTTCGATCGCGATCGACGCCGTAATGTCTGCCGGGACCCACGCGTAATCGGTCGTCATCAGGCCGCCCGCGGTGTCGGCCTCTTGCGAAACCAGGAGGGCCATGTCCCGACGGTCGGCCTCGTCGACAAGTCGCAACAGAGTGTCCGCCACCCGGGGCATCAATCGGCGTAGCAGGTCCGCCCGGTCGTCGGAAGACATTTGTTCGAGCAGGCGGGCCATGTGTTGACGCCCCGTCCCTTCGACGAGTTCGACTTGCCACTCGATGTGGAAATATTCGAAGATGGCCGCTTGATTCCGAACGTCGGTGTGTTGCAAGAACCTCCATACCTCGTCGACTTTGAACTCGTCCGACAACGTCTCGGCGATGGTCGCGGGGTGGAGCGTTTCACAAAAGGCCCGCATGCCGATTGCGTCGTCTTCACGCAGCATCAATCGGACTTCTGGGCCGAAGAGTAGATGTACCATTCGTATGCAGCTCCTCCCAGGTGTTTGTCTTTTGTCATTGGGAAACAGTCGTCCGCACCACGAGGGCCTCGGCGTTTGCTGGCGTGCCGAATCGCCCTCTTCCCAAATGCCAAACGACGAACAACGCTTCCGACTATTATACGAGTCGAATGACTGGGAAGAACTCTATCAAGGAAACTGACTGTTGAGGCGTTGGATTTTGGAGTTTGTTTTTGGTCACAAGCCTGAAACTCCAGCTAAGGATCCTTCTTTGTCCTTCCGTGGCGCTTGAGGCTTGTAAGAACAAAGATCTTTCACTGACGCCGTGCTCGCGCAACAGGGGTTGACTTCCTACCGTAGAATTGTGGCAGCAGTGAACCTCAACGGAGGAACCTCCATGTCTCGTTTTTGGCAACATTTCTTGTGTAACGGCGGCGAATCCCGATCCGACTGGCCACCGGAGAATCCATTACCTGACGACAACGAGGCCCTCGATGCCTATTCGCGGGTCGTGGGCACTGTCGCCGTATTCCTCCGACCGGCCGTGGTCATCGTCCTTACCGGGCGCGGAAGAGGAGAAGGTTCGGGAATCTTATTCACGCCCGACGGTTTCTTGTTGACCAACGCCCATGTGGTGGGCAACGAAGATCGACTCCGAATCCGGATGATCGATGGCCGAGAAGTCACAGGCCGAGTTGTGGGAGCCGACCCCTGGACCGATTTAGCCGTGGTTCAGGCCGACGCGAACGGCTTGCCGTATGGCGAACTTGGCGATTCGGGGAAATTGCGAGTCGGACAGCTCGTCGTTGCGATCGGCAATCCGCTTGGTTTCGAATCGACCGTAACGGCGGGAGTGGTCAGCGCGACCGGGCGGACTCTTCGTAGCATCAGCGGTCATTTGGTCGACAACGTCATCCAGACCGACGCCTCTCTAAATCCGGGCAACAGCGGCGGGCCGCTCCTCGACGGACGGGGTCACGTTGTTGGAATTAACACGGCGATCATCCGTCCGGCCCAGGGAATTTGTTTTGCCATCCCGATTAACATGGCCAAACACATCCTCCCCCAACTGATGCAACACGGACGCGTCGTGCGTGGTTATTTGGGCTTGCATGGAAGAGCGGTCCCGCTGCCCCAATCGGTCATCCGCGAACACCAACTCGATAACAAAACGGGCGTGCAAGTGATGGCGATCGAGCCCGGCGCACCAGCTGATCAGGCAGGTCTTCTCGAAGACGACATCATAGTCCGGCTCGGGGAAAAGACGGTCAGTACGGTCGACGACTTACACATGTTGTTGACGTCGCTCCCTGTGGACATCCCATCCGAGTTGGTGTTTCTGCGAGGAAATCGGTTGCTCCACCGCCTTGCTGTGCCCCAAGAATATCCGTTCGTCCCGCCTCACGGTTGATTAAAAAGTAACTTTCCTAGCACTCCACGAGGACCGGAACCTTGGAATCACCTTTGCCGAAACCCGTCGTCCGCCAGGAAACGCCGTCTGACGTTTCCGCTATCACAGCGATTCACGAAGCGGCGTTCGAACGCTCGGCAGAGGCTCGCCTCGTGGAAAGTCTTCGCGTCAACGGCAAGGTGATCCTCTCGCTCGTGCTGGAATCCCGGTCGAAAGTCGCCGGCCACATTTTGTTCACCGAAGTGACCATCGAGACGGCACCGGAACCGTCGTTGGCTTTGGGACTCGCCCCGGTTAGTGTTTTGCCAGAGTATCAACGACAGGGATTCGGTTCTGCCCTCATCCGACCAGGGTTACAGAAGTGCAAGGAAATGGGCCACCGCTTGGTTGTCGTCCTCGGAGATCCAAAATACTACCCGCGTTTCGGATTTCGTCCTGCGAGTCAGTTTGGATTGCGCTGCGAATACGACGTTCCCGACGAAGTGTTCATGGCAATTGAATGGGGCAAAGGGACTACGCAAGAATATGAAGGACTCGTTCGATATCAAGACGAGTTCGGTTCTTTGTGACCTGTAGGACAGATTTGGAAAGGTGACAGGAAAACCACCTCATCTTTTCCCTTTCACACTGCTTCGGCAAACTTGGCCAGTTGGCTTCGCAGTTGGATGCGCGCCCGATAGAGCAAACTTTTCGCGGCCTTGGGAGTCATGTCCATCGACTCGGCAACCTCGGCGTATGTGTGGTGTTGAAACTGGTGCAGCTCGACGGCCTGACGTTGCCGTTCTCCGAGGTCCGAGACGGCCTCGCGGACAACACCTGCGAGTTCCCTACGCTCGAGTGGTCGAGAGGGGCTATCGGATTCGTCCGTCCAAAGTTGTTCGGGAGGAAACTGAGTGTCTTCGTTTTCGCAGATGGGGTTGAGTCGAACGACGGGCTTGCGTCGGCGAGCGCGGATCGCGTTGCGGGTGACGTTCTGGACGATGTGAAAAAGCCAAGTGTTGAACTTCGCGCGAGGTTCGTAATTTTCTCTCGCCCGGTAGAGCCGCAGGAACACTTCCTGGGCCATGTCCTCGGCGTCTTGTCGGTTCGCCACGGTACGCAAAAAACGCCCAAAAACCTTTGGCCAATATCGCTCGACCAATTCCCCAAAGGCCCCCGGCTCCTCGTCTCGAACGCGGAGCATTAACACGACACCAGGGTCGGCGGAATAACCGTGCGGTTCCTGGGCGGGTGTCGTTTGACCGTTGGGTCCGTTCAATGTGGGTCGGCAACCAGGTGCCTGCGCGCGATCCCGGGCACTCATTAGTCTCATTCCTCTGCGTTAGCTTCTACGGGAAGGTGGATGCGGAAAGTACTCCCAACACCCGCTTGGCTCTCTACCTCAATAGTGCCGTCCATCAGGTCAACATAGCCCTTCACCAGGGCGAGCCCGATGCCGGCATGGAGCGTATTGGCCTCTCGCGAGGGATCCTCTCGGTAGAATCGTTCGAAAATGTGCTGACTGGTCTCCGGCGACATGCCGATGCCAGTGTCACTGACTTCGATCCGAAGAATCCCATCTTGTTCGTACACCTCCAGCGTGATCAAACCATCCGGTTTGTTGTATTCGATGGCGTTGTGCAACAGGTTCGTGATGACCTCACGCAGCTTATCGGGGTCGGCCTTGATGAGGGCCGGGGCGTCGGCCAGCGTCGTGAGCGACACATTCCTCGCCGTGGCCAGTGGCCGCACGATCGCCGCACATTGATGCGCCAGGTTCGCCGCATCGACCTCAACCGGACGTAAGTTATCCGCACCGGAATCCAACCGGGCCAACGCCAACATGCGTTCGACCAACTGCGTCATCTGCTGGCCACACTGGCGACAATCTTCCAGGAGTTCCCGATACTCCTCCGCCCCTCGCGGCTTCCGCAATGCCACGTCAAGTGTCGTCAGCATCGCAGCCAATGGCGTCCGGAGTTCGTGGGAAATGTCTGCGGCGGCTTGCTTCTCGCGGGCGAATGCCCTCTTCAGTGAGTCCAATGTTTCCCCAAGGCACTCCGCAATGGGCCGCAGTTCGACGGGCAATTTCTTACTGTCGAGTGGAAGCCGGATGTCCTGCTCGGAAACTTCGCTCACGGCCCGCGATAGCCGACCAACTGGCCTGAGGCCAAACTGGACCAGTAAGTATCCGCCACAGATGGCCAGCACGAACGTAATCAAACTGATGACGAGCAAGCGAGTGCGAAGACGACTCAACGTGTCCTTGGACTCTTTGTCCAGCTTGGAGAGTTCCAGTTCCAACTTGGCATCGAAATCTTCGATCCGATGGCTTAACTTGGTGGTGGCCACTTGTAAATAAAATGCGGGCGGAGACTTCCACCGTGGACCTCTCTTGCCCCGGCCTCGCCCTCGTTCCCGCCGCCAGAACGTCGGGTCATTCTGGATGGGCATGTAGAAACCAACTTTCAGAACGAGGCGGCGAGCTTGAACCCCGTTCGGCATGGGCACGTTGTCAATGTGATGGGACGTCATGAAATGAGGCGGCGTCAGAGGGCTGTCCTTTATTTTGGGCGGAACCGAGAAGTAAGGAGCTGCAAGGTCGCCGCCACAGAAACTTTGTCCATCGGATAAGTCCAACTGCCAGAATTCCACGGTCTGGTCGTCGCCCTTGGTTGGCCACACGACACTGCCCAGGCGTGAATGCAGACCCGACCGAAGGGCAGAGAGCCAGGCTTGCTCATGAAGGTCGTACGACTTGATATAGTAGTACGGCGTCCGTTGCGATCCACCGCGGCGAAAGTAGGCCCTCGGGTTGGCAAACTGGCAACACCAAGTTACGCCCGAGAGCGCCGGTTGGGTTCCCACCGGCGCCGGAGGGAGTCCGGTCGTCAAGAAAAGCAAACCGCGGAGGTTGAACGGTTTCTCCTTGATTTTTCCCCGAATCGTGTTGATCAGGGTCTTCGTGTTCATCCAGAGGGCTTTGTCGATCTGCTCCCGAGCCAGTTCGCAACTGTCCCTGTGTTTTGCCCCATAGAGTTCACGCATACGTTCTGTGTTCGCCCGGAAATTCTTCTCGACGGTGTTAGACACGAGGCCAGAGATGGCCCCAAGCGACAACACCAACAATCCGAGAATACACACCAACAGGGACAAACGAATCGATCGCATGAATTTTCTCCCTTGGCTTATCGAGCCTGGGCCTCGCCTCCCCCGAAAAATATCAGCCTTCTCCCTTTGGTGGGTTCGCTCTCCCGCTATCGCGGGATATTGTTTCCTTTGGGTGTTACCCCATTGGTGCTGATGGCTGCCTGTCCGTTCTCGTCCTCTTCGCCGCGGAGCATGTAACCTTCCCCCCAACGCGTCAGAATGAGCGGCGGTTGAAAGTCCTTATCGATTTTGTTGCGGAGGTATCGAATGTATACGTCCACGACGTTGGACGTATTCTCGTCTTGTTCGTCATAGAGGTGTTCCCAGATCATCGACCGCGTCACGACTTTGCCTCGATGAAAGGCAAGGAACTCCAACAACGCATATTCCCGAGGCGTCAAGTGGATGGCCTTGCCGCTTCGCTTGACGGTCCGCGAAGTCGTGTCGATCTCCAAATCGAGGATTCGAAGCACAGGGTCCTTGACGTTGTGGCCGCGCCGGATCAAGGCCCGAAGGCGGGCCAGCAATTCTTCCAGCTGGAACGGCTTGGTCATGTAATCGTCGGCACCGAGGTCGAGTCCTTTGACTTTGTCCTCGATGGCGCTTCGGGCCGTGAGCACTAAAACGTGCGACTTCAGACCGTTCGATCGCCAACGTTGGAGTAGCGTTAATCCGTCCTCCTTTGGGAGCATCAGGTCCAGGATAATCACGTCATAATCGGCGGTCTCTGCCTTATATCCGCCTTCCTCCCCATCCATCGCAACATCGACGGCAAAACCCTCCTCTTCCAATCCTTTTTTCAGGGCTCGCACCATTTGCTTATAATCTTCAATCAGCAGAACCCGCATTGACGTCCTCCTCTGGTCCCTCGGAGTGCCTTCTTGTTACAGCGTTTTTTGGTCACTCCGGTCCCTTTCGCTGTTCGGCAGCGAAAAGGCACCTTCGTTTTGGGGTTTCTGGTCATTTCGTGTTCGTTCCGCACAGGCAACTTACTTGCTCTAATGCCGCACTACCCACTTGTTGTTTCAGTCGCCGTCCTTCGGGCGAAGGCGAACCTCAGGGATTCGAGAACCCAATTCCGAACAACGACATTCAGGGAGAGAAAGCGATGACATTATGTCTGGGTGTTCCGGTGTCGGAACGTTTTAATGAGAATAATAATTTAGCACTCGAGGGATTAAAGGGTTGTGAGAGAACTTCCTCCTTCCCCGATTTAGCCCAGATAGGCCCTTGTTTAGACGCGGCATTATTCCACAATTAACCGGAAGAACGACCGGAGAACAACCGTTGTCCGGCACTCCAGAATGTTTTGCTTATGAACAACCCAAGGCTAGCCGTCCCGTCTTTGGCCCTCGGAACCGGGATCTTGTCTGTTCGGCTTTGTCGAAACACCGCTGGGAAGTGGGATAACGAGAAACATTGTTTTGTGGAGGTTTGGAAAGTCTCCATATGCGATGCGGAGGGAGTGCAAACAAGAACGCGCTCTTAACGAGCGGAGGAAAGTGCCTGCACGCGAGAAAGACGACTGTACAACCCACAACGACGCTCGCCTAAAATCTTTCTGACCGCGCATGCGAAAAGGTTTTGCCTTCGAGATCTTATGAGTATTGCCAACCAAAATCGGTAAAGTGAGGATTTGGAACAAGCCCGGAGCACCAGCGAATGTCTTTCTTGTCCTTGTGGAAGGGAGTCTTCGCCGTTGCCGATTTTGGTCGTCAAACCTCTTTACGGGAGCCAAATTCATGACCAAACGTATTCTGTTCGTCTGCGTCGAAAATGCCAATCGCAGCCAGATGGCCGAGGCGTTCGCCCGCATTCACGGCGGTGAAGACATCGAAGTGTTCAGCGCTGGCTCGAATCCTTCCGGGAAGGTCAACCCAAAGGCCATCGAGGCCATGAACGAACTCGGTTACGACATGAAGACCCACAAATCGCTTGGTCTTGACGACCTGCCTGACGTCGAATTTGATTACGCCGTAACGATGGGGTGCGGCGACGAATGTCCGCTCGTAAGAGCGAAAAATCGCGTCGAATGGGAGATTCCGGACCCTCGTGTGATGCCGCCGGAAGAATTCCGCAAGATCCGAGATTTGATCGAGACGAAGGTCAAGGCCTTGCTCGCCGACGGATGTGGATAGAATTAGAAACGTTGAAGAAAGTCGACTGTGGGATTCCCAAACAACCACTTACGCGCCGCTGGCTTCCGGCCCTGATGATTGTTGGTTACTTTGCACATTTCCTGCTTGACACCACATTGTCAACCAGCGTATTATGACTTTTGTTGGTATCATCTCATTTCATTGAACGTTATGTGTTAAGTCTCGAAATGTTGGACACCTCAACTCGTTTTTTGTATAACGACTTCACACATATCTGGTTTGCGAAAGTTCATGATCTGAAAAAAATTCGATCAAATTGCTGACTTCAGTCGTCAAGGATATCGTTCAGGACAAATGACTCGAAAAGTCTCAGGTACTCGATTCACATCTCGCAGAGTGACCCGAACTTCCGGCGTGAGTCCACGATTTGCAAGAAATGCGATGGCTTTGTTTCAAGCCGATGGCTTCGCATAATTCACGGAACATGAGTTGAGCGAAACCACGTCAAACTGCCTTGCTCGGCAAGGTAAACGAAATGTGTAGTGTTTGGAATATCAGCCGAAAGTCTGATGTGTCTGGGTCTACGATCCCCCACCATGCTGGTGCTGGGTATTGGTCTATCTCTACATGAATCCACAACCTGTGGAGTGAGTTCGGTTCTGAGAACCTGACACACTTCTTGTGCGCCGAACCATCCGGGAGTTGTGCGCGGTCCCTCGCCCCCCTGGGATTGACACGCTTCCGGATGTTTTTTTGCGCAGTCGAAACTTGCTGTGTTCTTGATGGGTATGAGTAATGGATTGAGGTACCTCGAACATAGGACAGGGTTGTAACCTGTCCAAAAACAACAATCTGAAATCCTGTCCTCGAGCGAGTAAACTTTGCATTGGAGATTAGTGCATCATCCAGTCTTAACTTTGGGGTAGAGTCGTTTGAGTTTTCGTCTCGCATCGTCGATCTGAAATTGCCAATCGACACCTCGTTGCTTTTCATTGATTTGCTCGGCCC
>CAYYUU010000011.1:0-6074 GCA_964474955.1 uncultured Alcaligenaceae bacterium
AAGATTGACCTCGTCGCCGCCAGCACCCTAAAGGATGGTCAACTGTCCTCCAATGCTCCCAGAAATCCCGATTCCATGCCCCACAGGCGTGAGGCTCGTGCCAAGCGAGATGTAAGCACTCCCCCCCACAGCAGCCCCCAAGTCCACAAATGTATCAGCGACAGCGCCCCCAGATCCGCCGATGTAAGTGAAGTTTCGACCAACGGAGGTCCCGACTGGAAGTGTGACAAGCGCTGGGCCGTTGCCGTAAAGGAACCGGGCATCACCCCCGATCGAAGTGGCGACAGTGAAGAAGAAATGTCCTAGGCCCAGGCCCGTGTTGTTCCCAGCAGTATTCGAAAAGTTTCCGCCGATTGTCACGTCGATGAGGTTGAAACTTTGCGAGATGTTCTCCCACTGACTATTAATCACGACGTTGCCGCCAACAAACACCCCGCCCAAGAGTGGGTTGAGGATCCCACCACCGGAGTTGACATTGGTGAGGGAAACGTTCCCCACCGATCACGCCGCCACCAGGACTGGTGATCGAGACAGAGTCTGCCCCGATGCCCGTATCGATCGAGAGGTTCCCACCGATCGAAGCCCCTGGATCTATCGCAACGGCGACCACATCGTTGCCTCCGCCGTCTGTCCGGATTGTGATGTTGCCGGGCACAGGGATGTCATCGAGAAGCAAGTTCACCCCCATCGATGACGTCTACTAAATTCGGGGCCGGCACGAGAACCGCGAGGCCACCGTTCGCGTTGTCGGGTATTCCTGTAATTTGAAGGTTCCCCAGACCATCGAAAGCGAAAGACAGCGGAGCAGGATTGTCACGCGCTTCCAAACATTCGATACGTAACTTGGGACTGCGATTCATGGCAAAAGGACCTCACAACAGAGGGATGGAGGGACGCGATGCGCATACAGAACGATTCATTTTTGCTGCGTATTTGTTAAATTTGCCCCAAGCGTAGCAAGACGATCCAGGCCGTAGAACTTCAATAGTCTACGTGTTCTAATTTTCTTGCCTCATGACAGCTGAATATATGCATTGTGTAGATTGATAGCTTTAAAACGAAATGGTAGATACTACGTTCTGCATCATTTGGAAAAGTTGCAAGGCACAGCGAATCGAGCGCATCGCTACGATTGCCGAAAAAAACAAGATTCTGTTCGGGCGTGGCTTGCTTCTGTGGAGATATATGTGTGTCGGAACGCGAAAGTTATGAGTGTCCGTAGACTGTTGGGTCGTAGGGTGTGACAAGCGCGAGCGCAGCCACACCCAAAAGACCTTCTGAAGTGCGTCAACTTGTCCCTGGTCCGACGACTTCTTGGATGTCGTCGTCGTCCGCTGGGCGCATTTTATTCTCGGCATCGACGAAGACGAGTTTCGGCTCATGGAGCCTTGCCTTGGATTCTTCGAGAATCGTAAACGTGGCGATGATAATTATGTCGCCGGGTTGGACCAGGTGGGCGGCGGCACCATTCGCGCAAATGACGCCCGAACCAGCTTGGCCCACCATTGCGTAAGTCTGTATCCGAGTCCCTTGAGTGACGGTCCAATTGTGGATTTGTTCGTAGGGCAAAATGTCTGCCGCCTCCATCAAGTCGGAGTCTATCGTCAGACTGCCTTCATAGTCCACGTTGGCTTGAGTCGCCTTGACACGGTGTATTTTCGATTTGAGTATGTGTCTATCCATAATACTCTATTATAGGAGACTGGGAGGGGAAATGGCATCGTCCCCCAATCACTTCGTTCCCACGCGGCAGGAAGGTATGCTCATGTCCGATGCGCACGAAACATTGTCCGTCCCGCCAATTCTTCCAGGAAACCCCGGCAGGGGCGTATTCACTACGCTTCGTCTGTTGGATGAGGATATCGGGAGCATCGAGTCGGCCAACGTCGTTGACATCGCGGCGTCGGTGTTCACCGAAAACGGCTACTCGGTGACGAAAGAGAAATCGTGGTTCGTCCACGACGAGAGCGGATTCCTCATCCAACCCCGATTCGTCCACATTCAACCGATGGAGAACGGGCTGCATACCGTCACGACGACGCAGATCCATCACCCGACGCTCACACCGGGAGGAGTTTTCGAGTACCAACATTCGTTCGGCAACAACTTGGCGGCCACGGTGGCCAAAGGTCTCGACATGTGGGTCCAAACGGATTTCGTGACGCTGCTCGAATCTCTTCGGGACAAGCCGGCTTCTTGCATGGTAATGGAAATGAATTTTCCCGAAACCGAGGAAGCTTCAGCACGGGTCCGCCGTGCGGTCTTTGGGCCGGTGGCTCACTTCATGGCGGAACGCCCTGAAGAACCGGCCAACGAATCCGAAGAACATCCGTTCTGTCCGTGTTGCTTGTTGACCAGATCGTTCGAAGCCTTCAAGCAGATGGTCGCGAGTACGGACTTTTTGTGTCTTCGGTTGTACGCAGCAAGGGACGATGAGGGCCAACCGCAGGCCGACTGTCGGGTCAACGGCGAAGACTGGGAAGCGGGAGCGCAGGCATTGCGAGACTATGCCCTGACGTGGCCCCAGCACGGATACGAATTTCGCAAACAATATGTCGTGCTGCAGACGTTGGAGAGAAGTAGTTCCGAACTCGGTGATGAGGTGGAAGAACTCCTTCCGGCTGATGCAGGGGGTCCCAAAAGGGACTCAACAATCTGAGTAAACTCGCGGCTTCGTCTATTGCTCGTTCGGGGATGTGGAAGAGTTTGGAATGCAACTACCCATCACTGACTCTTGGCGGAAGAGGCTGGTAGCTATTCGCGAAGACCAGTGGCCCAATTGGGCTCACTACATGCAACCAGTCGAAGAGGCCATGGGAGTTGAGGTCATTTTGGTCCAGTATGGCTTGGGGTGCGCAGCGTTTCTCGGGCACGATGGACATGGGTATCACTGGAATGCCGCCGAAGACATGGATCCGGGGAGGCTCGACAATCCGCGAGCCATGGCGAGACTGGTCGTCTGGGCCGCGAAGGCCTTGGAGATGTGGGAACTGACGAAATTATTGCCAACGGCGCGAGATGACCAAGTCACCTGCCCGATGTGTGAAGGAGAAAGGTGGACCGACTTGCCGGGGGAATGGCCGGGTGGATACGTGTGCCTGGCTTGTTGTGGGTTCGGTTGGATGGACAAGTCCAAGGTGAGGCAAAATGGAGATCAAGAACGCTAACAAGAATTGTTGTGTGATGTGTGAGTTGTGGTTCGTCCTTCTGTCTTGATGGTTTGGCTATTCTGACCGATTCTCTGCCTGGGTTCGGCGTTCTTGGTACGTCTGGTACGCCTGTTGATACTTTTGGGCTCGCGAGTAAATTCGAATACCAAATGCAATGGCCGTGGCCGTGATGAAAACCCCGAGCAACGGAAAAACGACCTTCGCGATGTTGAAACCTGCCAAATCCAGGCCACTCCCGGTGATGGTGATTGCGAGGATCGTCCAGAAAATCCCAAAGGCTCCTCCGAGAACTGCCATCCCGATTCCCATTCCGGTCGTGGGCACATACCTCCGGCCATAACGTCCGGAGATCATGTATCGCTCGCGTTCCAGTTCCCATTCGCGATCGATCTGGGCGAGTGTGTTGTGGTGTCGGACCTCGGCGAGGTGGTCGGCCATGTAGCCTTCGAGTTCCTGGTTCGGTTCCGCGGGCGGATTGTCTAGGAGGAGAGTTTTTGCCTTTTGGAATTCCTCGTCGGTCAAGGCTCCACTGGCCCGCAGTTCCTCGAGTTTTTGCAATTCATCGGCGAGGCTCATATGGTTGGCCGCTCCGGCAGACAAGAGACGAAAGAGAAGAGACAGACAGAATCTCGCGCGAAGGTGCGAAGGAAGATAGACACACCAACCCGAAGCGCCAGCGAGGAGACAAAAACTACCAAAGCGTCGTCAAGCCGACGCACTCCAAAACGAAACAAAATTACCAAAGCGTCAGCTTCGCTGACGTACTCCAAAACATAAACAACGGCACACGGAGTGTGCCTACTACTTCTTGTATTGCCTGTTCCCGAATTTGTCGGCGTTCTGTTCCCACCAGCTTCGCCACTGTTGGATGCTGGCGTTGACTTGCTTTTGGGTGCTGCCGTTTCGCGGTCCGAAGTCTTGGCCGCTGAGTTTCTGCAAAGCCGTTCGAGCATTCCGCCGGACGCGGCGGTTCTTATCGGTGAGTAATTCGATCAATTCCGAACCGTGCGGATATTTCTTGATGCCGGTGACGTAGGCCGCACCCGCCCGGATGCTGGCTTGCTCGCTCTGGAGGTGTTTTCGCAAGTCGTCGGATTTTTGCACCTTGAGGGCCGTCAGCAGGAGTTTCTCGGCGAGTTTTTTGGTCCCTGAGTTTGGTTGGTGGTCCGCCGCGTAACCGAACGCCAACACGGTCTGCGAATCCTTCCGCTCGGCCAGTTCCAGGAGAATCGCCTTCAACTTGACTCCGGTATATTTCTTGGCGAACGTCACGAGTTCGTCAGTCCTCTTCTGTAAGAGTTTTTTCCGAAGACCTTTGATTTGGTTGGCTTCGCGTGCCTTTTCGTGCCGACCCAGAATCCCCTTATTTCGAAGGTATGCCATGCGATAGAGACAATATGTCCGCACGTCGTGGATGTAACCTTTGTATCGGGGGATGACAACGCCCGTGCCCGCGCTGTTGCGGATGAAGGTGAGGACGTCGGGATCTTGCGTCTGGAGGATCAGCCGTTTGAGTTTTTGGCCAATCGCGACGACCGGGCAACTGTCCTTGATGTTGGCTGCACGATTGAAACCTTCGATGAGCAACGGGATTGCTTCCATGCCGAGGGAATTGAACTCTTTCATGGCCACGGCGGCCTCGGCCCCCTTGATTTGACCGATGTCGGCGAGAATGAAGCGATCAATGATGCGTTGAATCTTCTGGCCCTGCGATTCGGTCAATACAGGCAGGCTCTCGGCAATCGGGTTGACCTGACGTTTCTTGGCTTGCTGAGCCAAGCCGGGAGTTGCCAAGGCCAGAACGATCACGAAAGAGATGAGTCGGGATACTATCATACTGAGTCCTTTGTCGGCACATCTTCCCCAGATTTCCATTACTGTACCCGAGGCGGACGCGGGTCTCAAGGTCTAGCGCTGGCGTTTCGTGCGTCACGGGAGTTTGGAATGATAGATGAGAGTCCCCAATTCGTTGACAAGTCTGAGCCGCCAGCGAAAGACAAGCCAAATTTTTCGCTCACGCTTCCTGCTCATATCCGAGCTACTTTCGGAAGCTCCGAGCCGATGGTAGTGGTGAACTCCCAAATTCGAGACGGGGACCAGAAATTCGGTACACAAAAAACACAAAAATCCCCAACATCGGATTTTTGTGTTTTTTGTGTGCGCATTTTCTACCTTCCACTGGAAAAACGACCTTTCAAAAATGCGACTTGAACTCCCAAAACACGTACACAAAAAGCGCAAAAATACCTCGCCCTGATTTTTGTGTTTTTTGTGTACGTGTTTTGGACCTCCCGCTCGAAAAACGACCTTTCGGAAATCCTCCCGCCAGGGTCAACAAGCCTAGGCAACACCCGCAAAACCTGAAGGGTAGAGCAATTCTGGCCTGGGTTGGGGCGTGGCACCAAAGGACAAAGGACCTCAAATGGGATCAACTCTACAGCAAAACGTTCTAAACTCCAAAATTCAGCGGCACACCTGTTGTCTTTGGGTTCATCCAATTGTAGCCTTGCGGTCTGAGTGAAAACGTGGTATTGCACCTCCTCTCAACAAGGCGACCTTATGGCAACGGAACCGAAACATTCATCAACATCGTGGCGCCGTCGGCCCGTCCGTTGGTTTCTGCGGAACTGGCTCGAACGACACCGACACCCTTTCAACTTCTGGATCCACTTGGTCGGGATCCCTTTGGCTCTGGGTGGTTTGGTGGCAATTTTCGTTTTGCCGTGGAAGTACTGGTATTGGCCCACGGGGGCGTTCGTGACGGGGTATGTTCTCCAGTACGTCGGACACTGCGTCGAGGGGAACGACGTGGGGGAATTGATACCTTTCAAGAAACTGTTGGGGTTGCCCGTCGTGGAAATCGCACGGCAAGCGAAAGGCCCCGGCCAGGGCAAGACCACGCCG
>CAYYUU010000011.1:6084-19919 GCA_964474955.1 uncultured Alcaligenaceae bacterium
GGGGTTGCCAGTCGTGGAAATCGCTCCGACAAGCGAAAGCCCCGGACCAGAGCAAGACAACGCAGCAAAGGCCGAAAGAGTCAATAATTCTTAGGTCTTCGGTTCGAGGGTTTGGACCGGTCCCACGTTGCCTCGTTCGAATGGAAAGAACGCGAAGTATATCGAACTGTCCGTTTTTTGTTGTTGGCGGAGGTCAACGCGTTTTGCGTCTACCAAAGAAAATCCGCTCCAAACAAAGGTACACGTGGCCGCGTGCCCCCCGAAACGGACAAGCACATATTTCCCGTTCCACTGGTTGATACTTGAGTCCGTTTTGTCTCCGATTCGAGTTTTGGATATCAGTGATCGTTGCGAGTGGTAATAACGGAATAGTCCGACTAAATTCTCAGGTCGTGATTGCCGATAGTGAATGATGACATCTCCGATTTGCGTCAATCATGTCAGACATTGAGAAACGAAGACGCAGGAAGCCAAATGTGAATGAGTGTAGGTGGTTCGAAATCCTGCATTCGCTCCAGGGACACAGAACCCATCACGAATAGTCCATCGTTCATTCGAAAATAACCGGACTCACCCAAGCTCACCGTCTCGCGGCTCTCGCGAGGCAGGCGAGAGCGGACAGGGAATCACTTGCTCCGTCGGAATGCCATTTCCGGTGGTTGAGTCGGACCGAAGGTTTGCCGAAGGCAATTCCGTAGCGAAGCCAGGAAACGCTGCTTCATCGGGGTGAATACTATGCGCTGGAGAGTATTGATAACATTGTTGGCGGGAACCGTTTCGGTTTTGGTCGGGTGTACGCAGCAATGTTTCGTCACAGAGCACGATCTGGAGCATTACGCGAAATTCACTCCGCCAGGGCTGGACACGGACCCGAAGGCGTCACTGCCGCCACCGTTTGTGAAGACCATGCAGCCTGTGACAGTGAATGACCCGGAACGCCGAAAACCTCACCCAATGACCCTTGCGGAGGCCATAGCCATCGGCCTCGAACAAGGGACCATCGGGTCGCAGACGATCAACGGTTTGGGCCGTGTCAACGACGACCTACTCGCGTTGAGCCAAATCCAGGGAGCCGAAAGCACGTCGAGTTCCCTGCGAGTCCAATCGTTCAGCCCGAGCATTGCGGCCCAAGCGATCGAAGCGGCCCAGGCCAGGTTCGACGCAAAGTGGGTCACGAACATGGGCTGGTCTGTGACCGACCAACAAGTCCAGGGTCTTGGTTCGTTCCAGAACGGTGAGCGGGCCGACTTCCGGACGGGTCTCGTCAAGCCGCTCGCGGCTGGTGGTCTGGCCGGCATCACGTTCAGCACGACGTACACGAATCTGCAAGACCCGCCGCAGTTCTTCCAGATCCAAAACCCGGCGTACCTGTCGCGGTTAGACTTGACGTATGACCAACCCCTTTTACAAGGCTTCGGCACCTACATCAACCAACTGCTGACGAACCACCCGGGATCGACGACCGGTTCGCTCCTTGATCCGACCTTGGCCGCCTTCAACAACAGCCACATCGCGAGCATCATCAACGGCCAGGGGTTGGGAGCTGGATTTGGGCGGAACAGTCTACTCGTCAGCCGCATCCGGTTTGACCAAACTCGGGCCGACTACGAACGACTTGTCAACTACCAAATTCTCAACATCGAGACGGCGTACTGGAACCTTTATGGAGCGTACGTGAACCTTTACACGGCGGAACTTGGACTTCGACAGGCGTATGAAACCTGGCGAGTGACGAACGTCAAAGGGAAACTCGGGAGTGAGAACCCGGCGATCGTGGCCCGAGCCCAGGCTCAGTATCACGAATTCCGAGCACTCCGCTATCAGTCGCTTTCGCAGGTCCTGGAGTCCGAACGTCAACTCCGTCGACTCTTGGGGTTACGGCCCGAGGACGGAAAACAAATCGTCCCGATCGATGCACCGACCTTGGCTCCCTTCTATCCAGATTGGAACAGCGCCGTGGCCGATACCCTGACCAAACGTCCTGAGTTGGTGGCCATGCGAGACGAGTTGAAGAACCGACAGCTTGACCTCATCGTCCAGCAAAACTTCTTGAAGCCAGACCTCCGGGCGAGATTTCGGTACGGCATCAGCGGCCTTGGTTCGCGACTCGATGGAAACGGGTCCGTTTTCGACGCGAGTAACGGCGTGTTCCGTTCGAACAACGCTCTGAACAACTTGAGCGACGCCCACTTCAACGACTGGGACATCGGATTGTTGTTGAACATCCCACTGGGGTATCGATTCGAACATGCCGCCGTGAGGCGGGCCAGGCTCGGCGTCGTCCAAACGTACTTCGCTCTGAAGGACGAAGAACAGAAGGCCGAATCGATCCTCTGGAAGGCGTACAACGACATCTTCACGCAGTACAACTTGATCCGCGTCCGGCGGGCTCAACGGCTCTCGGCCCGAGAGGAATTGCGATCTCGACTGGCGAAAGTTCAATTCGGCAGTGGAACATTCGGGGACGAGTTCTTGCTGGACGCCCAACGGCGATTCACCGCGGCGTTGCAGGCCGAGTACCAGGCCGTCGTGAGCTACAACAATGCTCTGGCCTTCTTCCAGTTCGCCAAAGGGACGATTGCCCAACATAACAACGTCGTGATCAACGAAGGGCCACTGCCGAAGTGCGCCATGGTCCGAGCCGTCGTCCACGAACACGAGCGTTCCCGAGCTTTGTTGGCCCGTGAACGAGCAGCACCGGTCCAGCACGATTGTGCGTGCCCTCCGGGTGCCATAACGCACCTGCCTGGTGCACAGACGCCGCCTCCGACCGGTTTGCCGGTGCCGAACTTGCCTCGCCACGAAACGCCGAGCGTGCCGGCTTTGCTCTCCGGTGCCAACCTCATGCCGGATGCATCGAAGGGCGAAGAAGGCACCTTGAAGTTGCCCAAGCATCCCGAGATGGAACGCATCGAGAACATGCATCCCCACGCCGCCGACATGAAGGAGATGCGAGCCCCATTCCAGCGCACCGGAGGCTTCTCGAATTGGAGTAGCTCCGCGAAGAAGTTTGGATCGGGTTCTCGGATGGGTTCGATTCCGAGCCACAGACCTACGACGCTGACGTTCGAAGGTCCGCCGCCCGCGGATGTGACCTCGGATCACTCGAGCCCCTACCGGGGTGAAGGGGTTGTCCCGAACTATACATCGGGGTACAGCACCACACTGTCCGAGACGACTCGTCCGCCAGTGGGGCAGTATACTCCGAGGACATTGCAGAAGTTGCCATAAGACTTGAGCGACGACGCATGAAAAGGGGACGACAGGCCAGCAGGTTTCTGTCGTCCTTTTTTTATGCGCGAGAGGCCAATCAGGGAAATCAGGGTCGCGGTTTATTCAGTAGTTTCTTGGAAAACACTGATGTTTGGCTGAGCCGTAAAACTGGCTTGTGGGGCTGTGAAAGAGCACCTCGTAGTTGATGGTGAAGGTAAAAACAAATCTTCCCTTCAACCACAAGACGTCCGATATGCAAGCTACCGGGCTTTGGAACATCTGGCATGCACTCCTGGGCGTTTTCGATGGCGGGTATGCTCTTGTGAGTGTCGTGCGACCTTTGGTCGATCCCCAACAACAGGCCGTTGTTCGCATCGATTTCGTGACGAGTCTTCGCAAGGACGCCCGGTTGTATAGACTGGCTCCGAAAAGAGGTCGTTTGTCTGTGGTGGGTCAGTGGTCACGAAGAGATCCATCTGGGCCACCGCACGCTGCTGCTGGCCACCGACCCGTTTGTTCAGGACCAGACGCCGCACTAGGCCCGTGCCGTTGTGCGGCCTTGCTCCAGCAGGAGGCGTTCTGTGCGGACGAAGACTTGGCGAAGGCACTGAAGATGCTCTCGGGGGAGAAGTTCGAGAAGAGCGTGGCGTACTTGCACAGCCCGGTGGGCCAGCGGCAGCGGACGAACAATCCTGTCGAGCGGGTGAACCGGCGGCTGCGATACCTCGAGAAGGTCCGCGATCACTGGGGGCGGCGTCGCACGTTGGTGCGGTTCGTGGTATTGGCGTTGGAAAGTTGGAAACGGCATCGGCAGCGTCCTCAAACCATGATCGACCCGACTCGTAAACGAGGCTCGCCCCCTCGCGACCAGACTGCCGATCCGGAGCGGAGGTCAGGTCGGCGGCGTGAGAGCTGTCGTGTTGAGCGAGAAGTGTCAAAATATCCGGACATTTATTGATTTCACCGTCCAACACATTCGAAATGAATACAACCAATCATCCGGAAATACTCGAAGTGAATTGACCCACCATTTGCAGAGTTCGTAAAGATCCATGCGGGGTTGAAAAGCGAAATCAATGCCTATCCTTCCCCAGCCAACCCATCACAATTCTGGTTCACGACGAATCAAGAGATCCACTCAACCGCCGACTGGCACATTCGTGCTGACCGAAGCGATCTACATTTCTTCCGAACTATAATGAACTCGTGGGGAAGGAGAATGAGAAGTGAGATGCGCAACAAAACCATTCGATGTCACAAATTGAGGTGATACATGCTCAATCCGAATGGCGAGAACGGTGTTGAAGTCCGCAAAGGCAAGGTCTTGCTGGTCTCGGCATAGGAATTGCTCAGGTAGGAGTTATTACATCAACTGAACGAAATTCGTTGAGGGAACTGAAAATGATTACGCACGAAACAACATATCGTTGTCCTCACTGTCACAAAGATGTTCACATTAAGGACGTTATCGAAGGCGACGTTGTCCAATGTCCAAACCCGTTGTGCGGACGAGAGTTCAAGGCCGAAATTCCGGAAGCGGAGCAAAAACCTGGCCTGATCCTGCCAGCTGGAGTCGAATCCCATTCCAACCGCTCTGAGTCATCCGAACAAAACCAAGACACCAACGTCGAGACCACTCCAGAGAATGCCGAAAGGGCTGCCTTCGACTCGGCCGTGAAGGACGAAACGGTTCTCGGGATTTACAAAACGCCGATGTTTCGCCGATACCCATTTCGGTTCGTCGGCTACTTGCTTCTAGTCGTTCTTGGACTGGTTGCGCTCGTAGCCGTTCCGTTCCAGCTGAACACGCAGTCCCAAGTTGCCCTTGGCATTTTAGGTGGCGCGGCCCTCGCCTTTGGTGGCTATCAGTGGCTGTCCTGGTGGTTGCATGCTCGCAAACAGGTCGTCACGATCACGAAGACGAGTCTCGTCGTCAACGAAGACGCGCATGCCGATCAGACCCGGGAAATTCATCACGAATCCATCTCCTCCATCGACATTTACCAGCCCATGATGTGTCGCTGGATGGGTGTTGGGTCGATGGCCATCTCGTGGGGCCAGGAGAAAGAGGAGGTCTATCTCGATGCTGTCGAACGTCCTCACGAACTCGTCGAGCAAGTCCGAAAACAAGCCGGCCAATAAATCTAGACGTGACCGAACTCTTGCCAGCGAGGTGGTAAATTTGGACGGGACCTCGCTGGGTCTTCTTACTCCTAATCCGGCCTTACTGTTGCGTCGGAGGATAACCCTGGACTCCTTCAAGAGCGCTCGTCTCCGCCTTCGCTTCTTCGGGGATGACGCTGAAACTGCCGTCGGTTTCGAGAACGACCGCAAAGACGTTGCTCAAGGAACTGAAGCCTTTCGCCCTCACGGCGGCTCGCACTTCGACCGTTGTGACACGCTGGTTGACGAGTGCCGGTTCGAGAAACTGCCCACGAAACAGTAAAAGCGTCGGTCGGGACTTGATCAAACGTTGGAAGCCCTCCGACCGGACGGAAACGAACGTCATGATGAATTGCAATAAGATCAAGGTGGCCAACGCGACCACACCCTGAACCAACGACGTGTCTCGCGATAACAAGGTCGACGCGAGGGCCGAACCGAGTGCGATCGTGATCACAAAATCGAACGCATTCCACTTCGAAAGCGTTCGCTTGCCCGAGACCAACAGTAACACCACAAGCACCAAATAACCGAGGACACCCTGAAGGATCGTCCGTAGGATGAGAGCCTGACTTTCCAAAAACATATCTTGCCAATTCATACATAGTCCTCCGCCATCTCATCGCATGGTCGTCTCGCCGATCAATGCGGCGATACCTTTGGCGATTGTCCTTGTCACGAGTACACGCGGCCCGCGTGTACCGAGAAAATTCGACGAACAAAAAAGTACCCGCGAGCCGCGTGTACCTACGAAACAGACAATCATTTATTTTCCGTTCCGAGCGTCCCTGCTACCTTTTCCGGGCAGTCCACGATGTGCATGCGATTGCAAACGATGCAAGGGACGTGCCAGGCGGCATTTTCACTACAACGGCAAACCAACCCGTGTTGCTCTCCTGACCAAACAGAGGTCTCTCAAGCCCGGCAAGATGGACCGTGACTCTCCGAGCCCTAGGAATGGGATTCGTTCCGGGAAGAAAGTAGCACCGGAGATTCGAGCAACAAAAGTTCCAACTTCCTGTCCTTCGGATGCCTGCCCTCCATTTCTCGGACACGCAACCGCCCTCTTTGGTTGGCATCGAATTTGCGGCGGGTGTGATGTTAGAGCAAATCCAGTTTGTGTTAGCCACACTACATCATGAGTTTTGCCAAGCAAAATCGGTAATGTTTGACCATAGGACAGGTTTGTAACCTGTTCGTCGATTTCTTGGACCGGTTACAAACCTGTCCTGTGGTCCTCACCAAATTGCATTCCCGAAGTTGGTCGGCAAGACTCATTATGCTTTCTCTTTTCGAACAGGAGGCTGGAAGTCTGCTCCGCGGACGACAGGGCATCTCGCCTGTTCCGGTTGGCGAACTCAACACAAGCCCGAACCGCTCGAAGTTTCGAAACATCGTCGTAGTGTCTTAAAATCTCAGAGGAGTTGATTCTTGGAACGAACAAACCAAACGACCGCAATTCAGAAACTCGGGGAAATGATTCAGGGAATTCCAACGGCCATGATGACGACGTGCAGACCTGACGGAGTTTTGCGCAGCCGCCCCATGATGGCCCAAAAGACCGAATTCGACGGAGTCCTCTGGTTCTTCACAAAGCTCGCCTCGGGGAAGGTCGACGAAATCCAAGAACATCAGGAAGTCAACGTGTCCTACGTGTACTTGGAGGAACAACGTTATGTTTCGGTCTCCGGTACGGTCACCGTCGTTCGGGACCAAGCCCAGATTCATGACCAGTGGGATCAGTCGTACTTGACTTGGTTCCCCAAGGGTGTCGACGATCCAGACCTGGGGTTATTGAAGGTGGCAGTCCACGCTGCCGAGTACTGGGAAGGCTCGCAAAACGAGATGGTCGAAATCCCGTTACTGGGTCGGGCCGTTCTCCCCGGTTCGGGCAAAGACACGACCGAACACGAACAACTGGACCTGGGAGAAACAAACTGACCTTCCAGAATCTCCAATCATCGAATTGTTCAGGAACGAGTTCGTAGCTTCCCACAGGTGCGTCGCGTCTCGGCGGACCATTGCGTACGCCGTTGCTCACTTTCGGGCAGTGGACTTCCAGGGTCTTTGGAGAACCCAATTCGACACTTCGGGACGAAATTGCTGGAACATGATTTCCCAGTAAAATAACCACCGTCGGATTCGCACCTTGAGGAGGAAACGGGAAATGGCAGGTGGGAAATTTGTGAGCAGCGGGATTGAAGGATTGGATGCAATCCTTGGTGGTGGCTTTCCTGCCGAACAACTCTATCTGATTCGCGGCGACAGCGGCGTCGGCAAGACGACTCTCGGTTTGCAGTTTTTACTCGAAGGTGCGAAGAACGGAGAAACCGTGCTCTATTTGGGCACGTCCGAAACGGAGCCAGAGATTCGCAAGGTCGCTGCGTCGCACGGTTGGTCCCTCGACGCGGTGCGCATCCATCACCACCAAACACCCCAACTCGGGGAAGAGCAAACGATGCTCCACCCCGCCGAGTTGGAGCTGCCCAAGACGATGGAGGCGATCCTCTTGATCGTCGACAGCATCAATCCCTCGCGGGTCGTCCTCGATTCGCTGGCGGAACTCCGGATGTTGGCCCGGAGTGAGTTATGGTACCGACGTCAACTCATGCTCCTCAAGAACCACTTTGCCCACAAAGACTGCACTGTGATGTTGATCGAAATTCCGCATGGGGATCAAATGCCACTCAATAGTGTCGTCAGTGGCGTCATCGAACTGGAACGCAGGACTCCGGCTTACGGTCCCGATCGACGGCGACTCCGGGTTGCGAAAATCCGTGGCCAACCTTTCACGACCGGTTATCACGATTACAAAATCCGCACGGGCGGTCTGGACGTCTTCCCGCGTCTGGTCGCGGCGGAATATCGCCAGAACCGCTTGGCCGAGCGAATGAGCACGGGATTGCCCGAGATGGACGCCATGTTCCACGGAGGCCCTTCCCGTGGTGACAGCTTGCTTCTGCTGGGTCCGAGTGGTACGGGGAAATCGCTCGTGGCGACTCAAATCGTCGCGGCAGCCGCCGAGCGAGGCGAGCGGTGCGCCGTCTATGCCTTTGACGAACGAATCCAAACAATGCTCGACCGGGCCGAGGGGGTGGGGATTCCTTTGGGCCGACACATCGAGGACGGAACCATTCGAATCCGCCAAGTCGACCCGGCGGAGTTGACGTCCGGAGAATTCAGCCACATCGTCCGCAAGGAGGTGGAGGCGAACGGGGTCCGGGTACTCGTCATCGATAGCCTCAACGGGTACGATTATGCCATGCCCGAACAGAGCACATTGACCGTTCACTTGCACGAGTTATCCAGCTTCTTGAACCAATCCGGCGTCACGCCGGTCTTCACGATGACGCAACACGGACTCGTTTCCGAACGCATCGAGCAACCCTTCGACGTCAGTTACGTTGCGGACACGATTTTGGTGTTTCGGCATTTTGAGCATGGCGGAGAAGTTCGCAAAGCTATCTCGGTCTACAAGCACCGCAGCGGGTCGCACGAAACCAGCATTCGAGAATTGAAAATAACTTCCGAAGGTCTCCGCGTCGGGGACCCGCTGCGGCAATTCCACGGCATTCTGACTGGCACGCCGAAGTTCATGGGGGAGAGACTCGATGACGCGCATTGAATCCCCTGGGCGGGAAGAGCCTCAAGCCGATTTGGATCGACGTCTGCTCATCGCAGCCCCAACCGGGCGCGATGCGGAGGTGCTGGGGAAGCTACTCCACGAGATCGACATTGAGATCAGGATCTGCAGCGACCTGGAAGAAACGTGCCGCAGCATCGCGCAAGGTGCCATCGGAGCCATCATTGCCGAAGAAGCGCTCTTCCCAAACCACCCGGGCCCATTATTCGACGTCCTCTCTCGCCAACCCGAGTGGTCCGAATTCCCGCTCATCGTGATGACGTCAGAAGAGAGCCACGACCGGTGTTGGCGGTTGATGGACGCGATGGTGGGTTCGGCTCACTTCATCGTTTTGCCCCGCCCTGTCCGAAAAGTCACGCTGGTGAGTTCCGTCCGGACGGCCGTCCGGTCCCGCGAACGGCAGTATCAAGTTCGCGAAGAACTGGCCAAGCGGCAACGTGTCGAAGCGGCATTACGTAAAAGTGAGGAGCGACTCCGACTGGCCCATCAAATCGCACACGTTGGGACGTTCGAGTGGGACATCAAGAACAACATTAACATGTGGTCACCGGAAATCGAAGCCCTGTACGGCCTCAAGCCGGGAACGTTCGAAGGGACTTACGAGGATTGGGCCAAACGTGTCCACCCCGATGACTTGCCAGAAGCCGAACGCCAAGCCCGCGAGTCACTTGAGTCGGGGGAACTTCACGCGGAATGGCGAGTCGTTTGGCCCGACGGAAGCATTCGTTGGTTGGCCGCCCGCACCCGCGTCTTCTACGACGGGCACGGGAACCCTTCGAGGATGCTCGGTATCAACCTCGACATCACCGACCGCAAACAAGCCGAAGAAGCACTGCGGGACGCCGATCGCCGCAAGGACGAATTCTTGGCCACCCTCGCCCACGAACTTCGCAACCCCCTGGCTCCCATACGGACGGGCCTGCAAGTCATGCGGATGACCACCGACATGCCCGAAAAGTTCGAAGAAGTCCGAGCGACCATGGAGCGTCAGGTCGAGCAATTGGTCGTCCTCGTCGACGACTTGCTGGACGTCTCACGCATCACACAGGGTAAGCTCCAACTGCGTTCGTCTTGCGTCCGTCTCGACGAAATTCTGCAAACTTCGGTCGAGGCGACTCGGTCTTTCCTCGAAGAGGCGAACCACACCTTTGTCCTGGAGGTCCCGCCCGAGCCGATCTTCCTTGACGCCGACCCGCACCGCCTCGCCCAGGTATTCTCGAATCTCCTGAACAACGCTGCCAAGTACACTCCCAACGGCGGGCAGGTCCGTATGGCCGCCTGGCGCCAGGCAGAAGAGGTCGTTGTGTCGGTCCGAGACTCGGGCGTCGGGATTGCTCCGGAAATGCTGGATCGGATTTTCGAAATGTTCGCCCAGGGCGAAGGCTCAGAAGACAGGATGAAGGCCGGACTCGGGCTCGGACTCACGCTCGTGAAGTCCCTCGTCGAGATGCACGGTGGGACGATCCAAGTTCGCAGCGAGGGCATCGGGAAAGGGAGCGAGTTCGAAGTCTACCTCCCCATCGCGACCCCAACGAAGACCCAACTCGCTGCCCCTTCGACTCCGGAACACACGTCCGCAGACCGCAAAACATGTCGCATCCTCGTCGTGGACGACAAGGTCGAGGCCGCCAACCTGATGGCCGTCGCGTTGCGATTGTTGGGCCACGAAGTCGTGACCGCCGGGGACGGAGAGAGAGCCGTCGAGAGGGCCGCGGAGTACCAGCCCGACGTCATCGTGCTCGACATCGGGTTGCCGAAGATGGACGGGTACGAAGCATGCCATCGGATCCGGGCCCTGCCGAATGGGGACAAGGTGACGATCGTTGCCCTAACCGGTTGGGGGCAAGCGGAAGACAAGCAACGGGCCAAGGACGCCGGTTTTGATCGCCATTTCACCAAGCCCGTTGACGTCGCCGAGTTGAAGCCCTTGCTCGTTCCGATCGACTGACGCCCGACTCACTCCCTGGAGAGTAGTTTACGCAGCCGACGGACGTGTTCTTGGGCTTCTTTGGCTTTCTCGGCGAAGGCATTGGCGGCGTATTTGTGGCCGGTCCTGGTGTCCTTTTCCGCGAGGCGATGGAGCAGCCTTACGCGTTCTTCCATTACCCGCAACGCGACCCACAGCGATTGCTCCTCGGCGGCATCGAGGCCGGCAATGAGATGTCTCGCCGTGAACGCGTGGCCCGTATGACACCGGAATCGAGGGACGTCATCCTCGATTTCCCACAACGGGCCACCACAATCGGGGCAACTTGCCGGGACCAATTCCCCCAGAGCATTGGCCGTGCCGATGGTGCCCGTTTGTCTATGCATAATGTCGACTTCCCGCCGCAGGAGAGACCTTTCGGCGTTCGTTTGAAATCGCTCGCCGTTCGAGTCGACCGACGTTCCCGCAAGACGACCTAATAAATCGCCAATTTCCGGAGGGGGCAGGCAATGATCGACTTCCACATAGTCCAGGGCGCTCTGGGGCATGTCCGCCGTGATGGCCGTGGTCGGGTCCTGAACGACGGCCAGCCCGCCCGACTTCTTCACCGCCAACAATCCTGCCGTGCCGTCGTCCAGCGACCCAGTCAGGATTACCCCGATGACTTTCGGGCCGTGCGCCAGACTCGCCGAACGAAACAGCGGATCGATGGCTGGTCGCATTCGGTTCTCGCGAGGACCTCGACTCAGATACATCTGCTCCGAGTCGATAATAAGGTGGTGGTCAGCAGGGGCGACGTAAATGGCGCCTCTTTGGATAGTTTTCCCCTCCGTCGCGGTGAATGTTTCGAGGCTCGTCTTCTGGGCGAGTATCTGGGAAAGGTAGTTGGCCGAAGCGGTACCGAGGTGTTGGACTACGAACACGGAAGCCGGCAGGCCCGACGGGAGTCTCTCGACGACTTGAGAGATCGCTTCGATTCCTCCGCTCGAGGCCCCGATCACGATGACATCACAAGTTGGCATGGATGTTCCTCTCGTTGGTAAGCCGTGCGAAAGCCGGCCCAGGTGCTCTACGGCCGACAGGGTGCCGGTCGTGTTTGCATTATACGAATAATTGATATCGTTGTGGGGGAAGCCCGAGCGAATGAAGGACTGGTGTCGTCATGGTGACTTTGCTTCCACCCGCCAAGAGGTCACCAGTAAGTAGGAGAACCGAATTGTGGTAGACGAGAACAAACGAACGAATGAAGCCGAACCAAACGTCGACAGCGAAGGGCAAACTCCTTCCGAGGAATGTGTGGTCGTGGGCATCGGTGCTTCCGCCGGGGGGCTCGAAGCATACAAGCAATTCTTGCGTCACATTCCCAACGACACGGGGATGGCCTTCGTACTCATACAACATCTCGACCCCACGCACGAAAGCCTAATGGTCGAGTTACTCACGAAATATACGAGCATGCCCGTCCTCCAAGTCACCCAACCGACTACGATTCAGCCGAATCATGTGTACATGATCCCGCCCAACAAATTTATCAAGATCGCCGACGGGAGATTGTTCCTGGATGACCCTGTAATGAAAAGAGGGGTGCGGTTGCCCATCGACTACTTCTTCCGATCCCTTGCCGAGGCCCGCAAGGAACGCGCAATTTGTGTCGTCCTTTCGGGGACCGGCAGCGACGGGGCCGACGGAATGCGAGACGTCAAGGCCGAGGGCGGAATGACGATCGTCCAACGGCCCGAGAGCGCCGAATACGACGGCATGCCGCGGGCCGCCATTTTGACCGGTTCGGTCGACTTCACCCTGCCGATCGACGAGATAGCCGACGTCATCATCCCCTACGCCCGCCACCCCTACGTCCAGGCTCGGCCCAATGTCACACTCGCTGACAGGTCGCCGGACCACTACCGGGCCATCCTCAGCCTACTACGTGCACACACCGACCAGGACTTTTCTCACTACAAGGCGGGCACCGTCACGCGTCGGATCGAACGCCGGATGGGCATTCGACAGATCGACAACCCGGCCGACTACCTTCGTTTGTTGCGACAAGAGTCCGAGGAAGTCCAGGCCCTCTTCAAGGACATGCTCATCGGCGTCACCCGGTTCTTTCGGGAGCCCAAGGCGTGGGACCATCTGAACGACGTCCTGACTCCGCGGGTCCTCGAGAAACGTAACGAGGAACCCATACGAGTGTGGGTGCCAGGGTGTTCGACGGGAGAAGAAGCCTATACCCTGGCGATGATGCTGTTCGAACTCCAAGAACGCCAGGGCAAGCGGCTTGACGTTCAGGTGTTCGCGACCGACATCGACCGCGACGCCATCGACGTGGCCCGCTTGGGAGTCTATCCCGAGAGCGTCGCGAAGGACATC
The DNA here is from genome assembly GCA_964474955.1 of uncultured Alcaligenaceae bacterium. GTDB lineage: Bacteria > Planctomycetota > Planctomycetia > Gemmatales > Gemmataceae > CAYRFQ01. Next base: position 19,401 of record CAYYUU010000011.1, read on the forward strand.
CCCGACGCCCGGATTGACGCCCATCTCCAGCGCGAGGGGGACAAGGTGCGGGTCAAAAAGCGACTCCGCGAGGCATGCATCTTTGCCGTCCAAAACTTGCTCTCCGACGCCCCCTTCTCGAACCTCGACCTCGTGAGCTGCCGGAACCTTCTGATCTACCTCGAGTCAGACGTCCAACAGAAGGTCTTCGACATGCTCCACTTTGCCCTACGCCCCAATGGCCTGCTATTCCTCGGCAGCTCGGAGGCCCCGACGAAACGAACGAACCTCTTCGAAGTTGTCTCGCAAGCGTCTCGGATTTACCAAAAGGTGGGCGAGAGCAAACCCGGGAGCGGGGGCTTTCCCGTGACCGGGTCAAACTCCCGCAAGCGAACTGAAGGACCTACTCCCAATCAGCAAGAGGACGGCGTCGGGGGCGGGACCGTCGAGTTGTCGAAGAAGGCTCTGCTCGATCAGTTCGCACCGGCATCGGTCGTCGTGAATCACCGAGGGATCATTCAGTACATTCATGGGCCCGTC
>CAYYUU010000012.1:0-19908 GCA_964474955.1 uncultured Alcaligenaceae bacterium
GACTTGTGGGTAGGGAGCGAGTCCCGAGGCAATCAAAATCCTGACCTGGTCCGGCACGATCTCAGCATTTCCTGGGGGTGGTTCTTCGACGTTGACCTTGGGCAACTTGGCCGGGAGGCCGAGGAGATAAAAAATGATCGGCACGAACAGAACGACGTAACGCCAAGGCGCCCATGCATGGTCATGGTCGTGATCGTGCCCGTGACCATGCGAATGCCCGTGGGAGTGACTATGTGAATGCCCGTGATCGTGATCATGACTGTGATCGTGGGCATGATCGTGACTGTGACCATGCGAATGGGAATGGGCGGTTTTGCTAGTTTCTTGCCAGAGGGCAATACTCCGGATGGCCACGAAGGTGAGTAATACAATTCCACTTGCCAGTACATAAAGGTGGAACTGGGGAGCGAGCATCAGGCTCAACATGTCATATCGGAACAGATAAAGCGTCAGACACACAGCACCGAAGGCACCACTGAAGCCGATCAAGCACAGTTGGTCCATGAAGTACGTATCTTCGCCATCGTGATGGTGATGATGGTCATGGCCGTGGTCGTGCCCATGATGGTGGTCGTGCCCATGATGGTGGTCGTGTCCATGATGGTGGTCATGACTGTGCGTGTGACCTTCGCCCATGAGAACTTCTCCATTGGTTAGGAAGAGGCGGCTTTGACTTCCTGCATTTTCTGCCAAATTTGAGTCGAGTATCCGTGTTGGTCCCACAAGTAATGCAGGATCAGGTTGTAAGCGAAAATTTGGACGACAAGGGCCGCGATGATGATCCAAATGAGCCGCATCTTGAACAACCGGGTCCACATGACATAGAGCTTGATGTCGAACATTGGGCCCAAAACCATGAATGCCATTTTCGCCGCGGGAGCCCACGTTTGTGGGAAGTTGGCTGCGACGAACGCATCCGCCTCGCTACACAAACAAAAGAGAACGGCTATGCCCATCATAATCAGAATCGCGAGCGGCGCACTCGATTGGATGTAGCTACCAACGTCGGTCCCCTTGATCAGCTCGCCGCCGATTGCCGCGAGGGCAGCCCCGAGTACCAGGAACGCCATGATGTCCACAAAGTCGTGGAGGGCCGTTTCGGAGATGTTTCCAATCCGCCTTGCGACTGATGACTGCTTCTTGACGATCTCGGCTTTCGAAGTCTTGGGTGCGACGATCAAGCTTGGGTGGAGCAGAGTGTTGCCTTCTCGTTGGTACATGAATTCGACGATCAAGCTCGTCACCACGGCAGTTGCGAACGCGATTCCGACCCGCAGGAGCACGACCATCAACGGTCCGCCAAGGACCCGGAATCCTTCATCCGGATAGTTGAACGCAACGAACGTACTGAGGATCACGACGACGTTAATGATGGGTCCACAGAGCATGTAACAAACGCACACGCTCAACGGGACACCCTTGCGAATCAAACGCCGCATGATGGCGATGATACCGCACTCACACATCGGAAATATCAGGCCAAGGAAACCACCAACGACGATTGCGAAAAGTCGGAACCGTAAGAGGGTCGCAAACGGCTGGAGTATCTTGCCGGCCATTGTGCCGCTCATTCCTTCCGGCAACTTCCCCTGGAATATGTTGCTCATGAATTCTTGCGGAACAAACTCTTCGAGGATTCCGGCGATGAGGACGCCAAGGACGACGAAGGGGAGGGCTTCGTAAATGATCGATGTGAAGCCAAGGATGAGTTGTTCTGGGTCGAAAGTCACGGGTGCAGGCATCCTGACTGGTGTGGAGTCCCCCGGCGCTGCGTACGACATCTGTACGCTTCGGCCAGGCATTTTGGTTCGTGAATTTTTGGGATTACTGGTTGTTCCACCGACCCGAATCGAGCGGGGAGGAGAATTTTAGAGTGTTTCTCTTGGACAGGTTAAAAACCTGTCCTGCGATTCACGTTCCAGAATTCACAGAATCCCCAAATCAAATCGGCTCCGGGAACACCGTCTTATTGTCAGGAGTCACGCACGCGCGGCAAGTTCTCCATCCAGTTTCCGATCTGGACCGCCGAGATTCTCTTGCGTTTTGGTGCGGGATTCGAAGTACTTCCCCACCCCAATCGATAGGAAATAAAAGAGGACCGCGAGGAGGACGATCGTTCCATTTTCCCCCAAGTCAAGTCTCTGTCCTGACCCAGCAGTTCGCGTGCCGATTTCCCAGGCGAGGTACTGGCCTCCAAGACCTGCCGCGATGGCCAGTGCGATTGCGAGAAGTACAAGTTGACGGACGTTTCGTGCGATATTCGCAGCAGCCGCCGCCGGGACAATCAACATCGCATTGATCAGCAGGACCCCAACGACTTTAAGACATATGTTCACGACCAACGCAAGAAGGACGATGAAGAGGTATTTGAGCGTGCGGACGGAAACGCCGCGCGATCGAGCTAGACTCGGATTAAAACTGGCAAAGATCAGGGAGTTGTACAAGAAAAAGAGCGACAACCCCGTTGCGAACGCCAACAGGAATAACTCAAGGATGTCTTGCGGTCCAAGCGTCACGAGGTCGCCGAAGAGAAAATCCTCGGGAGGGATGTAAGCTCGGGCCCCACCGGCCTTGAGAAAAACCGCTCCCAGACCAATCGCCGCCGCGAAGAACACGCCAATCACGGTATCATTCGCCTGAGAGGTTTTGTCGAGAACGAATGCTATTCCGAGCCCCATGCACGCCCCAAACCCAATCATCAAAGGCGTTAGCCACCACCGGATCGTGTCGCTATCGGAACTCGCCCCGGTCACGAGCCCCAAGAAAATCCCGAGACCAACTCCCGCGAAGGCACAATGGGCGAGGGCGTCGCTGAAAAAGGCCATCCGATTTCCGACCACCAACGAACCGACCAGCCCGCTGATGAATCCCACGAAAAGCAGCGCGAGAGCGGCCTCCACGGCGTCGACGTGAGAGAGCATCGTGTTGGGCATACGAGCATCCACGGCCGCCGCGATCCAGACCACCAAGTTTTTTACATAAGTCTCGAACACAAATAGCCTCAAGAAGAAACGCCAGCGAGTTCCTTGGGTTGGACGACATGGCCGTCGGCGAGTGGCGCGAGGAGTCGTTTCATCAAGCTCACAGATTCCTGCGCTTCCGTTTCCGTAATCACCAACGGCGGGGCGATACGAACAACTTTTCCAGCCAATGGTCCCAGAAGATGAATCCCTTGACCACCGTCCCCGAGATAACTCGTGAGCACGATTTGATTCGCCCAATCCTTCGCAGATCGACCTGCGTAGTCGCAGGTTTCCACGCCCCAAACCATGCCGCCTTCTTCTCCCCGGACCGACGAGACGAAGGGCAACCCTTTCAATGCGATTAACCCTTCTTCGATGACCGCGGAGACTTTGTTCGTGTGCCCGATGATGTCATGCTTTTCGAATTCGTCCAAAGTCGCGAGGACACCGGCACAGCAAAGCGGATTGGCGCTCCATGTGTCGGACCCTTCGCCGTAACCGAGGGCTCCGATGACTTTGCGGAGCCCGACTGCCGCAGCGACTGGAACGCCGTTTCCGAGACCTTTCCCGAGGACAACAACGTCGGGCTCGATTTCATACGTTTCGTATGCGAACAGCTTGCCCGTTCGCCCAAAGTTCGACTGTATTTCGTCCAGAATGAAGACGATGTCATTCTCTCGGCAGAACTGTTGGAGCGCCTGGAGATATTGCTTGGGCGGATGAAACGAGCCGCCACCACCCAAATACGGTTCGGTGACGAGGGTTCCCAAACGTCGGCCAAATTGATGTTTGAGTTGTTCGAGTTCAATGAGATAAGGACTCACGTCGAACGGCTCGTTGCGTTGCGAGAGATCCATTCGCTCGCACATAGGAAAGCTGATGAACTTCACACGCGGGTCGCGTTCGTGATCGAATTCGGTTCCCGTCACCGCGCCGGCCAAGCCTTTCTTGCCGTGGAACCCGTATCGTGTGGCAATGATCATCTCTCGATCGGGGTCGCGTGCGAGGGCACCCCATATCGCTTTTTGAATCGCTTCGGAGCCTGACGCGGCCCACATCACCTGTTCCATTCGCCCGCCACCGGGCCGACTTCGCATCAACTCGACGAGACGGCGCGTGGCCTCGATCTCGACGGGGGTGACGGCGTTGTAGGCCGTCCAGGTACATGCCTCGAAATATTTCTCGGTCGTTTGAATGTGGTCTCCCCAACCCATGTACTGGAAGAAATTCCGAGTCCACTCGGCGGGGTTGTGTCCCAAGTTCGAAACCAGGACGCCCGAGGTGAAGTCATATAATTGGCGACCTTCGGGCGTCCAGTGAAACACACCCGCGCTCCTGGCCAACACAGCCTGGGTAGGCGTGAAAGTCCGGAGCGAATGCGGCTCAAGTTCGGTCAGGAGATCGCGAGTCTTGTTCGAGTTCGCTTCGTTGGAATGGTGGATTGGTGTTGGCATGGCGTGAAAGAGAGTAGGGGGATTGATGTCTGATTTCTATACTTTGGCAACGAAGCGGTTACTCATCAGGGGCCTTGAGTGCTTCAAGGACCTCGTGAACACCGACCTTTGTTCGTGGCTCGTCCCATCCATTTTTGACGAGTTCTTGGGTAATTGCCACTTCCAATTGCTGTTGATCGGCCATGCGAAGGGATTTTCGGATTGTAGCGAGTAGGTGCTCTTGTTCGCAGAACATGTTTTCCAGATCCGTCAAATTGTCTTCAAGCGAATTCACCACGACGTAGATATCGGAAGTGTTGATCGCCTCACGACCAAATACGTCTTGGATGAACCTACCCCATGAACCATTTTTCCCATTCGCAGCAGTAGCAAGAAGCACGAACCAAACCAAGCACTGGAGTTCTGGCGTGTTGAACGACCGAAGATCGCTCTCTTGCGTCACAGGGGCGAGTCGATTTGCGCAGTCGCGATAGAGAGCTGACAGATGAGGTTGCGCTCGGATTTCTGGCTCTGTGGCTGCAGAGTTCGTCCCCTCGGGGATCGCATCACACACGAATTCTTCGAGTACTCGGATGCCTTCGTTTCGTCCATTGTTTGTCGCCATTGTTCACCTTACATTAGCCGAACTCACAAGACATTCCACTCAAATTCGGTCAAGTCCGCTGCTAATCCAGCACATGAAGATACTCGGGAGGGACTTCTTCGACAAGCCAAACGCCATTTTCCGAGCAGTAAAAGACGAAGCCGTTGTCGTGCATTTGTTTGGCTGGGATTTCGAAGACGACAGGTTTGCCGTGTCGGCGACCGACGACTAACGCCGTTTCGACTTCCTTGGAGAGATGGACGTGATGGCGTTTCATCTTTCGCAATCCTTGCGCCAGAATCGCCGGAACTGTCTTGTCGCCCGTGCCGTGGTACAAGAATTCGGGTGGTTCGACGGGTACGAGTTGCAAGTCAATTTCGACGCTGTGCCCTTGATTGGCACGGATCAACAGTCCGGTTTCGTCGAAGGAAAAACGCTTCTTGTCATTTGTCTCGACGACGGCGAGCAGTTCCGTCCTTGTAATCTGAAATCCGCTCTCCGCTGCTGCGTTGAGCAATTCTTCGACCGCAACCCAACCTCCTGGTTGAAGTATCAGTCCAAGTAGTTCGGGGCTGTGTCGCAAGTGTTTGCTCAGGTACTTGCTGACCTGGATGAGGCGTCTTTGAGAGTCTTTCGAGTTGTTCATGGAAAAATTACACTCGCGGTTCGTAAAGAATGACCGCGCTGGCAACTTTCGGATCGTGGAGGACGAGTCCGGCTTCGCCGTTGACCTCAACGTAACATCCCGGAGAACTTTCGGCGTGCTTTTTGAGCAACGCTTCGAGCGCTTGAACGATCGCAACAGTATTCCGATCGGCGCTCAAGTCGTTGTACGTCAACCCTCGCATTTGCTCGAATCGTTCGGAGCGTCCTTCTTGCGTTCCGCCAAAATCGACGAAGGCGACTTCCTCGACGAATCGCTGGAGAATTTCGATCCCGTAACCACGTTGGGAATTTTCGTTCCATGGTTCGAGGAACGTCCCATTGTAGTGTTGGTTTAGGGTGATTTTCATCTCCAGGGGAGTCTTGCCTTCGACGGTCATTTCCACGCCGCGTTTGCGTTGGTGGGCGTTCCAGACCCCGTTGTCGAAGCGAAATTGCACTTCCTGTTCGACATAGCCGGGGAAATTATCCGGCGTAACCCAACTCGTGTGGATGTCGAAGGCTGCCTCTCGGCCGTTGGGATGTTGGTATTCGAAGCGTAGTTGTGTCGAGTCCCAGGTGTTGCCGTCGTGCGGTCCTACGAGGCCGCGCTGTCCAGTTGCCGAGATCCGTTTGAGTTGCCAACTTGGTCCAAACGTAAAATCAATCAACTTGATGTAATGGACAGCTACATAGGTCCCGGGGTTCCGTCCCTTTATCCATTCTGTGAACTGATTTCCGCTAATACTTTTTGGCTCCAGCAGCGAGCAATAACCGTTGTTGACGTGTTGGAGCGTGCCATCGGTGACAAGCGTACGCAATTTCTTGTGGTCGGGGTCGGCGAGTTTGTGATAGACGACCTTCGCCAGGACGTTCTTTTCTATTGCGAGGGCGACGAGTTCGTCGAGTTCCTGCAGACTGAGGACCGATGGTTTTTCGATGAGGACATGTTTTCCGGCTTGCAGGGCCGCTTTGGAGATGTCGAAATGTCGATCGTCGGGAGTCGCGACACAAACGAAATCGACATCGTGCGCGAGCAAATCGGCAATGGCATTCTCACCGGCGAAACTCGCAAAATCGGCGATCTTGTCGCCTGCTGCTTGTTTATACGCTTGGGCTCGCTTGCCCGTTCGGCTCGCGACTGCAGAGAGCGAGACATCGACGAGACCAAAATCACGGCGGAACAAACCGTTGCGGTGTAACGCCTCGAACATCGGACGATAGGTTTCGTCGAAGATCATTCCCGTGCCGACCATGCCGGCGTGGAGTCGTTGGGTGGGTTGTGAGTTCATGGTAATATGGTAGTTGGCTGAGGTAGCGGGAGCGAGGAATTTTTGGCTCGGCGGAATCGATCAAAGTTCTTTCATCTGAGAGTGAAGAATAAACGAGAAAATACAACGAACCCTTGGGATTTGTGCTTCAGGCCGGGCAAAGTTTATCGGTGACTTGGCCTTCGCCATCCCAGAAGATCAATCCCACATCTTATTGAAGTGGTTGGTGTGCCAACTCAAACACTAAGAGCTTCCGAAAATTGAAGCCATGGTGAAGGCCAACGAACAAGGGACGAAAGATTGAATCTTCGCGGAGTATGCTCAACCATCGTGTTTGGAGACACATTCGATGAAAACCGAAGTCGAAGCGATTTACGAGAATGGAGTGTTTCGCCCGTTGGAGCCGGTCGAGTGGTCGGAGCAACAACGCGTTCGTGTGCCGCTCGAAGCTGCTGAGTCGATTGAAACAAATCAGAATGGCGCGCAACCAGCCTCAGACACCTGGACAGAAGAAAAAAATCAACGCCGCGCAGACCTTGTTGATAAGGACATTGATGGGACGCTTTCGCCCGAGGAAAAAATTCAACTCGATACGCTCCAAAAGAAGATGCAGGCTTACGTTAGGAGAGTCGCTCCGCTCCCACTTGATGACTTGCGAGCGTTGCATCAACAATTACTCGAGAAAGCGAAACAGCACGAGGAAGCCTCGAAATCCCAAGGTGAGGCGACCACGCCGAAATCATGAACTTCGAACAAGCCATCATCGATGACCCCACGAACATTGCCTTGCGTCTCATCTACGCCGACTGGTTAGAAGAGCAGGGCGATCCACGGGCGGAGTTCGTCCGGTTGGATTGCGAATTGCGTCAAGGAACAGCAAAGGAGCAACGCGACAACGAAACGCGTTGGTTCGAACTCTGGCAAGATCTCGACGACGGGTGGTTAGTGAGATTGTTTACGAACGGCACTCCTTCCGAGGAAGCGGAGTGTTTGAAGGCCTACGGAAGGACTCCGACCGGTCAAGTGATCGGAGAAACCACAGGAACGGGAATGAGGGGAACCAACAGCCCCATGGCAGTGAACACCCTCATGGGATTGTTCAAACGATCAGGAGTCAGGCCAAGTGCTGCGACGGCGGTGGATTTCCGACTGAAAAATTCTCGCGAACACGCTGTAGAAGATCTATTCCGGCCAGAAGATTATGGATTCGTTGTGGTTAGTGCGGAGGAGATGAAAGAGATCTTCAAGACCGTGCAGGGCGGCTGGGAGATTTTTCGAGAGCGTTTTCCGAATTCCGCCGGAACCGTGACTTTCTCTCGTGTGGGATTCAACCATGCGCGAACCGAGGCGTTGTTTTATTGGGGGCAACAAGTTGCCCCGTTGATGGGCAATGGAAGCTACTACTTTTGCCAAAAGAAAGGCGATCACTGGCACACAGCAGGAGCAGCATCGGTTTGGATCTCCTGACCCCAAATTCCAAAATCACCGTGAAATCAAATATCCCCGCAAATCCCTGCAAATTTCCTGTGCCCAAATCTTCCAATCCGGATCGGTGAGTCTGTTCATGTCGGCCTCGGGCCGCATCAGAACAGAAATCTGGAGCAGGTTCTCTTTCTCCTGGCTCATGTCCAGCCGCAACTCCACATTTACGAACTCCGTCGCGGTCACGGTCTTCGCACCAAACCCGAACATCGAAAATAAGGACTTTTGTGGTTCGGGTGGGGAAAACGGATCGACCAATCGGAAGCGCACGACTCCGGGCTCGCTCTCGATGAACTCACCGCCTTTGTCTTCGACGAACCCGCGCAATTTGATGACCGCGATTGGTGCGGGCATCCAGGCGTCGAGATGATCGACAACGGTTCGCGGATCAATCCGATCGTGAGGCGAAGCCATCTCGGGAAGCAGTTCGCCAGGATTTGGCTCACCCAATATGATTTGCCGACCAAGCGCCGCCTGGTACATCTCGGCGAGTTCGAGGGCGTGTTCCGGACGGTCTGCCGGATCCTTCGCGAGACAGCACTGGACGACCTCTTCGATGGCCCTCGGGATGTCCGTGGCTCCCATCTGAGCAAACGGTGGAGGAGTCGTGTTCAAGTGAGCCTGGAGAATTTCCGACGTTGTAGTGGCGTGCTCGAACGGCAAATATCCGGTGAGACATTTGTAAAGCAGGACCCCGACGCTATACAAATCTCCGTGGAAGTCCACTTCTTCCCCACGGACTTGCTCAGGAGGAACGTAGTCGGGAGTTCCTCCACCTATGCCAGTCCCGTCGCCTGTCAGTTTCTCAAGCGGGATGTAAGGACCGATCCCCATCCGCGAGAGACCAAAGTCCATCACCTTGACCGTTTCCTGAGCCGTGCCTGGGTCCATCACCATCACGTTCGCCGGAGTCAAATCGCGGTGGATAATTCCGAAGCTGTGGGCCGCGTCAAGGACGTCGCACAGCTGACCGAGCAGGAGGCCGACCCACTCTGGGTTGAGTCTGCCGTATTTGTCGATGAGATCCGCCAAGGTCACGCCTGGAACGTATTCCATGATGATGCATGGCACCTCGTCATCCATCACGGACGCTTCGTAGAGCGCCACCGAGTACGGATGCCGGAACCGCATCATTAACCGCATCTCGCGTTGGAACCCTTGCCGGAACCGAGGGTTATTGGAGACGTGGTCGTGCATCACCTTGATGACGACTTCACTGCCGTCCTCGAGATTTTTGCCGAGAAAAACTCGACCCATCCCACCTTGACCGAGGAGGCGGATGGATTGGTATTTTCCAAGGAAAATGTCATTAGTCATGACGGAGAGGTCCTGAAGTGTAGAATTGCATCCTCCGAAAGATACATAAGTCTAGGTTGCAAATGCGACTCGGGCCACTCAACAAGCCCATTTTCGCCCTTTGGAGGAATTCGAACAGAAGTCAGGAATGGCAGTTGCACGACAGTAAAACATCCCCTTTTTTCTGGATCTCCCAGATTCACGGACTGAGTTCTTCGCGAACCAAGATTGTCCCTGCATCCTCCTCTTGAGTAAATTGTTCATTGAGATTTTGGAATCGGCGCTTGGTATGGTTTTACCAACCCGAAGCGCGAGCGAGGATCTTTGGTATGTTTTACCAACCCGAAGCGCGAGCGAGGAACTATTGGCCCTCGCTCGCGCTTCGGGTTGGTGTGAATAATTCCAACCGGAGAAATTACGATGTCCGACTCGATCAACTTCTATTCAGTCTCCGAGGACTACGGATGTTTCTCGAATTTCTCACGACATCCGATCCGTCTGAAAAACAAAACATGGCCAACCTCCGAGCATTACTTTCAGGCCCAAAAATTTCACGGAACATCGAGGGAAGAAGAAATCCGAGGGGCCAAATCGCCGATGGTTGCGGCGAGGATGGGGCGATCTCGCAAGCACAAACTTCGAGAGGACTGGGAATCTGTCAAGGATGGAATTATGCGTGAGGCCGTCTTGGCCAAGTTCACGCAACACAAAGAGTTGAGAGAAATACTGCTGGGGACGGGAGACGCCAAACTCGTCGAACACACCACAAACGATTCCTATTGGGGGGACGGAGGCGACGGGAGCGGGCAGAACAGACTCGGTCAGATTCTGATGAGCGTGCGCGAAGAATTGCGCCAGTCTGGGGAATGACATTCGGATCAGACTTGGACGTTGGCGTAGTCGCCCATGAATTCCTTGAAGCCACGCTGGACGAGCCAAACATCCATTCCGACGGACAGCATCCGACAACCCAAATCAACACAGTTCTGGGCGTGTTCCGGGCTAAGGGGTAAAATCGCCCAATGGAGATTGTTCTTTCTCGCCGCAGCTGCGGTCTTTTCCATCGCGGACCAAAGGTCGGGGTGATCCCACTGACCTGGAATTCCGAGCGATTGACTTAGGTCGGCGGGTCCTATGAAAAGGAGATCGATGCCCGGAACAGCAGCGATAGCGTCGAGATTTTGCACAGCTCGGGCGTGCTCGATCTGGACAATCACGAGCACGTCATTATTTGCCTTCGCGAAATATTCCAGCAAGGGCAGGGTGCCGTACCGCCCATCAACTCCGGTCGCGTTGACGCCTCGCTGCCCATGCGGATGAAATTTACTCCAGCGGACGAGGTTTTCGGCTTCCTCTGGTTCTTGGACTTGCGCGGCCATGACACCACCAACGCCCGCTTCGAGAGGTTGCATCAGGCGGGCGTAGTCGGTCACATGCAGGCGTGCGAAGCTGTCCAAGCCCACACCACGAGCGGCACGGGCTGCCTCTTCGAGTTGTGGGATGGTCAGCCCGACGTGTTCTTGATCGAGCCAGACGGCGTCATAGAAATTGTGTAGCCCGCTTATTTCGATCAGCTTCGGATGACAAAACTGGCCGACGCCGAGGACACGGACCAATTTTCCCTCGGCGAGTTTTTGTTTTATGATTGCGCCCAAAGTCGAATCTCCAACCTCACGATTTCTCAACTTGATGATGGTATCATCGAGCTTGGAGTGTCGACCGGCAAGGGCGAAGTTGGTGGATCAGGCAGATGGACGACGCTGGAACTCTCGCAGGATGTCCCGAAGATCCTCGGTAATGAGCACTTCGTCGTCGAGAAAATCTTGTAACCAAAGATAGTTGCGTCGTCGGGCGAGCGCGAGCAACGGGAGCAAATCTCCCAGAGTCACAGAAACGGTAGGTTCCGGCGCGGAATATTGTGGCTCGTCGACTGTGGGGAACACACGGAGATGCAAAGCCATATAACAAACCTCCCTGTATCGTAATCGGTGTCGCCAGGACGTTGACCCGATTCCGATTTGGCAATCACTTACTCAAGGACGGATTCCGCAGAAGCTTGGAACCAACTCTGTCTGTTCTGTGCAGAATGGCAAGTTCCCGCGGGGGGTGAAGTGCTGCAGATCACTTCGTTACCTAGAGATCGACTGCGGCGAGGACTAAACTTCGACTTTTTTAGGAAGAAGTCGAAATGCTCTGAGGACGGGAAGAATCCTAGCCGGAATTATCGGAAAGGACCTCGTACGCGGGTTTTCTTCGCAAACCAAGATCAATTTAGTAGTCCGTCGGAGTCTGCAATTTCAACCCAAAGCGAGCGGAAAGAATGACCACCCGGTTTGCTGTGCTTGGTTCGGGGGCCTGGGGCACGACTATCGCAATGCTGTTGGCCCAGCGGCAAGACCACGATGTGTGGTTGTGGAGTGCGAGAGCGGAGAATACCCAACAGCTTCGTCTTTGCCGAGAGAACGTAGATTTCTTGCCGGGCGTCCGATTGCCGGAGAGCATCGCCTTGACGGCCAACATCCAAGAGGCGGTCGAAAGCGCAGATTTGCTTGTGATCGCGATCCCCACGGTCTTTTTGCGGTCGGCGTTGGGGCGAGTCGCGGCGGACTTCCCACCCGGCGTTCCTCTCTTGAGTCTCGTCAAGGGGATCGAACGGCGCACCTTCTTGCGGCCGACTGAAATTCTTTTGGAACTTGTAGGGCTTCGGCCGATGGCCGTGTTGAGCGGCCCTAGTCACGCCGAGGAAGTCAGTCGAGAGCTGCCCGCAAGTGTTGTTCTGGCCAGTGAGGACCATGAGTTTGCCGAGTGGATTCAGCCTCGCCTCAACACCCAACGGTTCCGCGTCTATACAAACAGAGACATGATCGGTGTGGAACTGGCCGGGGCCTTGAAGAATGTTATTGGAGTTGCTGCCGGAATCAGCGACGGACTCGAACTCGGCGACAATGCGAAGGCGGCATTGTTGACCCGAGGCTTGGCAGAAATGACGCGATTCGGCATGGAACACGGAGCAAGTCCCGAGACGTTCGCTGGACTCGCCGGAATGGGTGATCTGATCACCACTTGTATGAGCGGGCACGGGCGGAATCGTCGCGTTGGCCAGCGGCTCGCGCAGGGAGAGCGGTTGCAAGAAATCCTCCAAAGCACCAAAATGGTTGCCGAGGGTGTCTACACAACCCAGAGCGTGTACGAGAAATCCCAACAATTGAAGATCGACATGCCAATCACCGAAGCAGTCTATGACGTCCTGTATCAGGACAAGGCCCCTCGTGATGCCGTCAGCGAACTGATGATGCGAGCCCTCAAGAGCGAACAGTGAGAAGCGGAAATTTTTCAGTGACTTTGTCTTCCGCGTGAATTCAGGGCAAGCTCTTGCGTAAAATGAGAAAAAGATCTGTTCGAACAACAAATTGCTTGGGGCCAGAGTCCAAGTGCGAGGGGAAGCATGCTTCGACACGCTTTCAAAGAATGGGCTGTGATCTGCGAAGCCTTGGGGACAGGGAGGCAAGGGCTAATCTTGCGTAAAGGCGGAATTTCGGAACACAACGGCACCTTCACACCAGATCATTCGCGATTCTGGTTGTACCCAACCTTCGTTCACCAGCAGGCGCAGGGGATCAAAGAGGGGGCCAGCGAACTCTTGAATGTGGCAAACGAAAACCATTCTCCTGGGGAAATTGTCCTGCGTCATTACTGCGACGCTCAAGTGATCGCACGAGTCACAAACCGGAACTCTCTGGAAGCCCTCAATTCGTGCCATTTTTGGACTCCTGAAACCGTGAAGAAACGGTTCGAGTATCGGAACCCAGGGCTGTATGTCCTCGGAGTTCGTGTAAACGCAATCCCAACACCCATCCGGATTCCTGAGACGGACGAATATCGCGGCTGCCGCAGCTGGGTCGAGTTTGAGGAACCGCAGCCAACAACAAACGCCACGCCAGTCGTCGAGGAGTCGATTTACAAGGGCTGGGTGCAAGAATGGTCCAAGCTCTTGAGCCAAGACGAAACACAGGCTTAACGAGCCGTGATCAACCTGCTTCGGCGAAGCGTCGCGGCGGGACACCGGAAGAGGATTCGACATGTCAAATTCCCTGAGCATCAGTCCACGTTCTCGTGGCCGAATTTCTGAAACCACGATAGATTTTCCAGCTCCCCATGCTTCTATGGAAGTCCCGAAGCCCAAGTGTCGGTTAGCCAAGCCGGGTGGTTCGGGGACCGGAAGCCAGGGAGAAATCGCCCCGGTTCTGCGCCATCGCTTGCTGTTAGCAGCGTTGATCACGGGCATTGCGTTTTTGCTTTTCTTCGTTCGATGTCTCTTCGAGCCGGAAGAGTTCTTCTCCTTTGGGAAGTACGAAGTCGTGTGTCGAGGGCTGATGGCGGCCTTTCTCATCGGCCTTACGATGGTTCTGAAGAGTCCACTATGTCTGACGTACAATCAGCTCCGTTGGGTCGAGATAGGTTTATTTGGGACACTGGCGTTGTACTTCCTTTGGCTCCAGTTGATTCTTTTCCACAACCCCAAACTCGTCGAGTGGGCTAACGCTCCGTACATCCATGAAGTCATACGCTTGGCGAACATCAGTAACCTCGTTCGGTGGTTCGCTCTAGTCGTGATCTATGGAACACTCATTCCAAATACGTGGAAACGCTGTGCGCGCAACGTTGGTGTGCTCGTTGCGTTGCCAGTCGGCATGATGGTGTTTATGTGTGCCAATTGTCCCATCCTTGGGCCTCATCTGTGGAACCCTATATTGGATTCCGCGACGTTGTTGGGCATAGGTTCGGCGATAGCGATATTTGGCTCGTATAAAATCAGTGAGTTGCACCAGGAAGCCATCCAGGCCAAGAAGCTCGGCCAATACCAGCTCAAAGAAAAGCTCGGGGCAGGGGGGATGGGTGAAGTTTTCATCGCCGAACACATGATGCTTCGGCGTACATGTGCGATCAAAATCATACACAGGAATCACGCCTCCGATCCGGTCACCCTCTCGCGATTCCAACGGGAAGTCCAAGCAATGGCAAACTTGACGCACTGGAATACTGTGGAGATTTATGACTACGGACTCTCAGACGATGGCACATTCTATTATGCGATGGAATACTTACCCGGGATGAGTCTGCAAGACATGGTGGATCAATATGGTCCAATCAGCCCGGCTCGCACGATTCATTTCCTGAAACAAATCTGTGCCGCGTTGCAAGAAGCCCACGGACGAGACCTCATTCACAGAGACATCAAACCGAGTAATGTTATCGCTTGCGAACGTGGAGGAGTGCCCGACGTTGCCAAACTTCTCGATTTTGGTTTGGTCCAAAACTCCAATCTCAACGCTGCGTCCGTGAAACTCACGACCGACGGAATGGTCCTCGGCTCGCCTCCGTATATGTCGCCCGAGCAAGCCAAGGGGCAAACCGACATTGATCCTCGGTCCGACATTTACAGCGTCGGAGGCCTCGCGTACTTTTTGTTGACGGGGCATCCAATGTTCGAACGAGAGACGCCGATGCAAGTGTTGATGGCCCACGTGTACGAAGAGGTCACTCCATTACGCCGGCTCCGCCCGGACGTCCCCACGGATTTAGAAGAAGTGATCATGAAGTGTCTCGCGAAGGAGAAGGAACAGCGCTTTGCGAACGTCGAATCGCTCCTCGAAGCATTTGACCAATGCGAGAATGCGGACGATTGGTCCCGCGCTGCGGCTGCGGAATGGTGGGGCCAGAAAGCCGCCTTTTCACCAATCGTTGCGGCGGCTTGTTGAGAGTTGCGAGGCCTTATTTTCCGCGGAGCTGTTTTCCGGGTTCCCTCTTTCGCTGTTGCAGCACAACGGGCTGCCGGGTGAGTGTCGCCCCGCGGTAGTCCGATCCAAGTTGCGATTGCGGCCGTTGGTTGACGAGGACCAACTGCCCGTTTGGTCGAAATTCCCAAACGAAGCCAGACTCCCTTCGCTCCGCCCCCGAGATCATAACGAACTTCTTTCCTTGGAGTTCATACACTCCGCTAAAACGCACGCCTTTCACCAAACGGTACCGGGTCTGGCTGATCCGAAGCAACTTTGATTGGTATTGGAATCCGGCAGGCAACTGCATTTTCCAAGCTCCGGCGAGCGTGCTGGCCTTGGCCAAGTTGGGGCGTTTCTCCCACCGCTTGAGCTTGCCTTTGGAGATGAGATCCCAGGCATGTGCAGAATTCCCTCCGAATCGATGGTCGGGTAAGAGAAGACTCCCGACGAACACAACGCTTACCAGTTTCATCCAGAACCAATTTCTCTGTGGTCGGTTCATATTACACCATTGCCTCTTTTCTACTGCTCACACAATTGCAGGAGCAAGCTCGCGAGGATGATAGTTGTCCCGCATTCATCCTTTGGTGAAACAGGGCATTGATAATATCGAATCGAGAACAGACAGACAACTGCCGAACCACAGATATCGCGGAAGCCACAGATGAAACTCATCCGTGGTATCTGCGACATCCGTGGTCTTCTGGTCCCTCTTTCCTTCGCACCTTCGCGCCTTCGCGTGAGGTTTCAGGATTCCAAATCCCTCCTTGATCGTACCGCCTTCCTCGGGTCACTTGCAACCACGCACTCTTTCGCTTAACCTAACTGTACTCCCTGAAAAAGCAGACCCGAATACTCCGCGATTGGAGGAACCCACATGTCCGGCTTGGAAATTGTCTTGCTCCTCTTTTTCCTCGGTGGAGAAAACGACTTCGTCTCGGCTCTCGATCCTGCCGATTATTTCAAATCGCGAAAAATCAAAACAACAACCGCTCAACTGGTCGAACTGGTGACCGCCGAGCCGAAGACCGCGAAGGCGCAAATACAACAACTCTTGGCCCTTCGGATGCTTGCCGACAAAGCGAATGACATCCGCAAGGGTGAAAGCTATAAGACCGTTTACAAGGCCGTCGAAGCCGTCGCGAAAGGTCAGAAGGCTCAGGATCTACAAGGATTCGCCAGAACCTACGCACAGAAAACGTACCAGGCGCTGGGAGCGAAAGTCAAGATCGAGCCATCGAAACGCCCAACCGAAAGCGTCCGCAAAGACGCATTCAAATGGTTTCCCAAGAATGCCACGTTTATTGGAAGCGTGGATACTCGCGGGATTTCGGCGGACAATAAAGTCGCCCAAGAATTCGTCCAAAAGCACTTCTTCTCGGCCATCCCGCAGCAGGGAAAGGATTACTTTTATCAACAACTCGAAAAGTTGGGCAACGTTCGCATCGATCGGCTCTCTTTTGCCTGGGTCGAGGATACGACGGGAGGGAGAAACGGAAAGATTTTCATGCGTTTCACGGGCAAGGCTAACCATGATTGGTTCGTGGAGGTCATGAAGGAGCAGAGGCAATTTACCCTGGAGAAGTCGAAACGACGGTTTCGCGGTCGGAAAATCTCGCTCTTCTCCGGTCGTTGGGGTCCAAACTTGGGTGTGGTTGGTGACAGCGATTTGATCTTTGCCGGGTACGAGCGCGGTCAGAACGGAGTCGAAGTAGTCAAGGAGTGTCTGAAAATTCGTTCATCGAAAGCGCCCAACGTGCTGGCTGGACCACTCGGCAAGAAACTTGCCAAGATATCCGAGAAAACGAGCGCCCTTATGGCCGGTACGCCGCCCCTGGAATTTCAACGAGAGATTGGTCGTGGATTGTTGGCAATCCAAGTTCGGAACTTCCCGAACCAGTTCGTCATGGAGCTTTCTGTCGAGAAGAAGGGGTATGCTGTTAAAACCACCGGGGAATTCGGTACAGCGCAAGCAGCCAAGAACTTCGTCGAAGACGCCAACAACGCCGTGAAAATTTCGATTGCAGGCCTGCAACAAGTGAAGAACAACCCACCGCGGTTTGGTCCGCAATTTCCGAATTGGGGGAAAATGATTGACGAGGCTGTGGGAGGTTTGAAGAGCGTGAACTTCGCGGCGAAGGGTTCTTCCGTAAATGGAACCGGGAAGGCCTCGAAATCTCTGGTGAAATATTTTACCCAGTTCGGGGGGACGATGATGGGGATGCAATATCGGTATCGCGCTGTCCCAAGACCAGGTGGGGTCGAAATCAAGGGCTTCTAAAACGACGCACCCAACACTCGGGGCGACTCCCGCCCCGTGTCTCTTTTCCACATCTCACAATTGACGTTCGTCTCCCAACTGCTAATTTGTCAGGATGAGCGAACAACCTGACTGCCCCAAGAAATTTCTGCACACGATCAGCCACAAACGGATCGATCCGCCTTTGTTGGAATCGGAGACGCCTCTGACGAACGTCATCGAAGACGCCTTCCTCTCTTACAATGCTGGACGGATTCGAGAAGCGTGTCGGTTGTTTACCGAAAAGATGCTCGACGAGAACACACTCGTCGGACTCTCGTTGAGCGGTGCGCTGACACCCGCCGGACTTGGCATGTCGTGTCTCGTCCCGTTGATCGAGGTGGGATACATCGACTGGATCGTCAGCACCGGTGCGAATCTCTACCACGATGCCCACTTCGCCTTGGGGATGGATTTGCATCAATCACGGCCTGGGTTGGACGACCTGAAACTACGCGAACACGACGTCATCCGAATTTACGACGTCGTCTTTGATTACGAGAACCTGTTGGGCACCGATAAGTTTTTCCGGACGCTTTGTCGGAGCGAGCCATTCCAACGGTCCTTTGGGACTGCCGAATTTCATTATCTCGTTGGGAAATATCTCGCGGCACGGGAAGACGAAACGAACTCGAAACACCGGAGTTTTGTCGCCGCGGCATATCGTTGCGGTGTCCCAATCTTTACATCGTCGCCGGGAGATAGTTCGATCGGAATGAACCTGGCAGCGCTGCAACTGGAAGGATCCAACATACAAATTGATCCTCTGCGAGACGTAAACCAGTCAGCTGCGCTCGTCTACGACAGAAAGAAAAAGGGTGGGCGAAGCGCGGTCTTCATTTTGGGTGGTGGGTCGCCGAAGAATTTTATGCTCCAAACGGAGCCACAACTCCAAGAGGTGCTGGGCCTCGACGAAGCTGGCCACGATTATTTTCTCCAGGTCACCGATGCTCGTCCCGACACTGGGGGCTTGAGCGGCGCGACGCCGCAGGAAGCCATGACCTGGGGGAAGGTCGACCCGAACCAGCTCCCTGACACCGTGACGTGTTATACGGACTCGACGATCTTCTTGCCATTGTTGACGGTGTACTCGCTCGCGAAACGACAACGAAGACCCCAGCGTCGACTCGTTGAGCGACTCGACGAAGTGACCGACTTGCTCCAGAGGGAATACGACAACCGACGTGTTGCCGATGATGCGGAGTGATAATGTAGTAGGCACACTCCTTGTGCCGTGACCAAGTATCAGGTACACTCGGAACACGAAAAAACAAGGTGTCCGGATTTGATTTGAGAGTGTGGAATCCTGACAGCGCCCGATACTAAAATAAAACTTCCAAAGCGTCAGCTTCGCTGACGTACCTCCAAAACAACAACAAGAAATACCAAAGGCAGGCGTCCTTTCACGGAGCGAAAGGCGACACCACCAAAACAAAGACAATGGTCACGGCACACGGAGTGTGCCTATTGCTCATGTCCCTCTCCCACCATTTCTTCCATTACTCAAACTGGCAACTGGGGTTACAATTTGTTGTTGTGCCTCATACCATGTGAATGTTTTGAAGAGTCTATCCAACAATGCTTTCAACATTTTTTCAGAAGCACGCGAGGACGTTGGCGTTCTCGTTCAGCACCTTATTGCTTCTCGTCGTGGCCGCGTGGGGATTGGAAGGTGGATCCAACTCCCAGGAAAAAGCCGGCCCGCCCAAGAAGGAGCAAACCTCCAAACTAGACAAGAACCAAGGCAAGAAACCTCGGTCAATTACTTCGGAATACCTGAAACCACTTCGCTGGCGTTCAATCGGTCCGGCTGCGATGGGTGGGCGAATTACGGCCATTTCTGTGTACGAGAAGAATCCCAATATTTTCTACGTTGCCACGGCTTCGGGTGGTCTGCTCAAGACTACCAATAACGGGGTGAGCTTTACACACCAGTTTGATGACCAAACGACGGTATCCATAGGCGACGTATGCGTTGCTCAATCTGATGCTAACATCGTCTGGGTCGGGACCGGCGAATCGAACCCGCGGAACTCTGTGTCGTATGGCGATGGTGTCTATAAATCCATCGATGGCGGAAAGACCTGGGAACGCATCACCGGCACACATGGAGATTTCCACGATTTGTGGATCAATCC
>CAYYUU010000013.1:0-19663 GCA_964474955.1 uncultured Alcaligenaceae bacterium
CGAGTGGGACTCCGCCGCGTTGCCTTGGGCCGACGAACTGTACAACTTGACGGCGTATTTTCCCTACAAGGTCAACTTTCGGGTCACTCGCGTCCGGGTTGATGCGAACCAAACCCGAACTAAGAACGAATTCCCGATGATGGCCCAGTTGGAGTTGTTGGCGCCGGACATTTCGCACGTGCAAGAATTCATCGACCGGATCAACAAAGACGACTACTACACGGCAGAGAAGGGCAAAGAAGAACCAGGCACCGACCCCAGGACCGGAGACCGCGTGCGAAAGGTCGTCATACGCGTGTTCATGAAGAAACGTCCCTGGGAAGAGCAAAGAATCCAAGCCTTCGTCCCCAAGTGGAAACGAGAGAAGAAATAAACGAAGGGCTGAAGGAGGAAGGTCGAAGGAGGAGCAACGAACCACGGATGACGCCGATTGATTCTCTCTCCGGCCTTTTGCCGAGTATATCTTTTCCCTCGCCTTCTGCCCTTCGAGGCGCAAACAGGAGATCGATGCATGGCGCAACAACAACAAACGAGTCCCCTCCGAATCCTTCTGTTGGCTGGTGGCGGCATCGGCCTCATCGCCGTGGTCTTTTTCTGGGTCGTCCGACCAATGATGCAGAAGGATCAAAAGATCAAGTCGCTCAAAAGGCAGGTCGAGGCGAAGTTTGCCGAGTTGCAGAAGATCAACGAAGAACGCAAGAAATTTCAGGACTACGAATTCCGCAGTTTGCCCAAGCAGAAGGCGCTGGCGAAGGCGGGTTATGACCGCTATTTGCAAGGCTTGTTTGCCCGAAACGGCATTCACCCCGCCAACACGACCATCGACCCGGGCCAACCAAAGAGCACGACCATCCGGCTGGCGAATGTCTCCGGTCGCCCGATGGAAGTGTACACTGCCTATCCTTACCAAATCAAAATCAAAAGTACGAACTACGAGAACGTCATCAAGCTGTTGACCGACTTCGACCGAGCCCCGGTTCTGCATCGGGTCAATTCCGTCAAGCTCGAACCGACCGACAAAAAGGGCCGAGACGCCGACGAGGTCAGCGTCTATCTCGAACTCGAAGCCGTCGTGGTCGACCCGAAAGACAAACAGGCCAAGACGGGAGTGTTCGTATATTATCACACCCTCATGGCGGGCGTCGGCGTAGGCTTCGTCCCGTGGGGCGGCCTCGACAACAAACGCATTGGTCCCAAAACTCAACGGGATTATATGGACATCGCTCGCCTGAACATCTTCTACGGCGGGACTGAAGAACCTCCTCCTCCTTCGCCCGAGAAAAAAAACGAAAAGCCCGAGGACAAAGGGCCTCCTCCACCTCCACCGCCTCGCGACTACAGCGAAGAATTGAAGTTCGTCAAGCTCGAACAGATCGACAATTTTGAGGACGGGCAAACGCTTCGGGCTGGTTTCCGCAACTGGAACGTGAGCAGCAAACCCATCACCTTCAAGGCCAAGGACAAGTTCGCCTTCAAGAGTCCCGAGGGAGACGTGATGCTTTCGGGCACGATCGTGAAGGTCGAGGATCGAGACGTTGTGTTCACGGCCAAGGGCAATGTGTACAAGATTCACAACGGGTCGAGTTTGTATGAAGCCATGACCGGGGAGGTTGGGACGGCAGTGATTCAAGGAAGTGGAATGGAGAACGAATTCTTCCGCATGTCCCTCTACGGGCTTCCGGGGGGTTGATGAGAATATTAAAAATCTCCCACCATGCAACACTTGGTCTTGCGTTTTGGTAGATTTAAATTATGACTCCTCAACACTCTGCATTCAATAAAGCCGGTGAAAGATGCCCAACCGTGTCTGATTCGGTGCTTTTCGAGATCAGGATTCTCTGGATGGGCTGATTTCGTGACGAATCCAACGAGGAGACCGGTGGGAGGGCTCTCGAATGGAGGATGGGGATCCTCGACGGCGTTGGGTGAGAAAAGGATTGGCCTCTTGGGAAATGAATGGCTTCCTCGGTTGTAGAGAGAATACTCGGGAGTGGGGACGTTTTACGACCGCCCTTGTCAACCAAGATCAAGTCCAGTTCCTTTCGACGTCCTTGACGGAATCGAGAGAACGTCGAAACAAGAATTGCCTCTGACTTCCTGAGCAGAGAGGACTTTCCGTTGGGTCATCCAGCGGGAAGGCTTCGCCGCGACCAGGCATTTCGAAGTAGGAGAAGGCCGTATGTGTCGAAAGAGAAGGTTACGATGCCACTGGAGCAAGTTCCTCCTGGTCCTCGTGCCGTTCCTGGTCGCTTCCGGGGCGGAGGCTCAGGGGCAACTCCCGCCCGAGTTGCTCGGGAAGAGTCCCACGGCCAAGCAGACAGCGAACGACAAGAAGCCGCTGCCGAAGTACAAGTTCGATTGGCGGAAAGTGCCCTGGAGCACGGCCATCGAAGCATTGACGAAGATGACCAAACTCGACGTCGTTTCGCCGAACGTGCCGACCGGAACGATCAACTTCATTCCGTCGGGAAAAGAAGACCCCAAGACTAAGAAACAGATGGTCCGGGAGTACACCGTCCCGCAGTTCATAGACATCCTCAACGAGGTCCTCGAGACGGATCCGCGGAACAACTACATCATCATTCGCCGCAACGCCTCGATCGTCTTTTGGCCTGCCGACCGAAAGATCGACCCGACCGTCGTTCCCCCCGTGGCGGTCGAGAAACTCGACCAATATGGCCAGACGGAAGTCGTGAAAGTCCTCGTGACCGTCACTCCGTTGGTGGCTGCCGACTTCGCGCCGGAGGTCAAGAAGATCATTGGCAAGTACGGCGAGGTGATTCCTCTCAAGACGGCCAACCAACTCTGGCTCCAGGGGAAGGCTGGGATTCTCAAAGAAATCGTTCGATACGTCGAGCAGATCAAGGCGTCGCCCCCCGGCGGGACCAAGACCGAGGCGTACACGTGCCAATACATCCGGGCCAAGGACGCGGCTGCACGGATTACCGAACTCTATGGCCAAAAAGTCGAAGTCCAGCGAGGTGACGACACGGAGGTGAGGCAACTCGTCGTGACGTCCAACGACACGACGAACCAAGTTCTGCTCTCCGGTCCTGCGGACAAGATGGCCCTGGCGGAGAAAACGCTGAAGGAAATCGACAAGGGAAAGAAGGGCCAGGAACCGCTCAAGACCGGCCCGGCGTTCAGCCGCATCTACCCGCTGACGAACGCCAACGCCGAAGAATTTGCGACGGCACTGACGAACATCTTTTCCGAGCGGCCCAGCTTCAAGGTCCAAAAGATCGCCGTCGACCGATTGTGGGTACGAGCCCTGCCTGCCGACCACGAGGACATCAAAGATCTGATCAGCGGCAAGGAAGTGCCCAAGATCATTCCTCCGGTCGTCAAGTTGTTCGTGCTCAAGTCCCTCGACGCCACAGACATGGCTGATAAGATCACCGCCGCGTTCGGCGGTGCTGGACTCGAAGAGGCCAAAAAGACGGCTCCGTACGTCTCTGCCGACCCAAGCCGAAACGCCGTGTTGGTGAAAGGGACGAAGGAACAGGTCGCCGCCATCGAGGACCTCATCAAGACCTATCGTGGTGGAGACACGAAACGACGAATCATCACGCTAACGACCGGAAGTGGGGCCACCGTCGCGGAGGTCTTCGAGCAGGTATGGCCGAAGATGAGGAACAACCCCATCGAACTCAATCTCGGTGGCAATCGCACGGTCATTTCGCCGAAGAAAAAGCCCCTCACTCGAAAACCTCCGAGCACAGCCCCCCGGATGAAGCCAGTCGAGGAGGACTTCAAGAAACTCTCCGTTCCGAAAGTCCTGTTCTACCGAACGTCATACCGCACGACAAAGGTGCCTGGCCGTTTGAAGCGTGCCCGCCGCACGATCGTCCGGGGCCAAGTTTCTCCGAAAGGAGACGACAAGAAGGACAACGGAAAGCCTGGCGCTCCGGTGGTCATCACGGCCTTCGGGAACCAGATTATTGTGCAAAGTGACGACACGGAGGCATTGGCCGAAGCCCAATTCTTGATCCGCTACATCGTCAACACGGCACCGACGGAAGGCGACTACCAACTCATCAAGTTGCAGTACGTCGACGCCACCGAGGTGGCCAAGACGCTCGACCAGTTCTTCAACGGCAAGCAGCAAGGGAACAGTGGTGGCGGTGGTGGCCGTAGTGGCGGTAGTGGCCGTAGTGGTCGAGGTGGTGGGTTTAACCCCATCCAGATGATCCAGGACGCCGCCGGAGGCTTGCTTGGCGGCGGTGCGGGCGGGACCGAGAAGGTCCGCATCGTGGCCGACACGATCACCAACTCGCTACTCGTGAAGGCGACGTTGACCGAACTCGTCACGCTGCGAAAGATCGTCAACCAAATCGACACGGCGCAGCAAGACTCCCAGGCCGTCATGAAGACGTGGGTCCTGCCGCCGATGAAGTACGCCAACGCGACGGAGGTCGCGACGCAACTCCAAACACTCTACAAGGAGAGCATCACTCCGACGTCGACTTCGTCTTCGTCGTCTTCACGAAGCCCATTTCCGTTCCCGTTTGGGCGGAGTCGTGGGAGTGACCGCGGCTCATCGTCGTCGCAAAGACGGCCCTCGTTGAGCATTGCCATCGACGAAACGGCGAACTCCATCGCGGTGTATTGTTCGGAGGTCATGTACAAGGACATCATCGCTTTCGTCGACGCGAAGGAGAAACAGGCCAAGCAGAACGAACGGACGGTCGTGGTGTTGCCGATCCAGGGGATCGATCCTCTGACCGTCGCACAGGCGCTCGCGGCAGTTCGGGGTGAACCAATCCCGATGGCCACGACCAACCGGACCACTGGACGGTCGTCGAATGCCCGGTCCGGGCGAACTTCCACTCCATCGTTTCCGTTCACTCAGAACCGATTTGGCGGTGGGTTCCCTGGTGGCTTTGGCGGTGGTGGTTTCCCGGGCGGTGGCATTCGAGGTCTGCAAGGTCTCGGTGGTCGAGGCGGTCGAGGCGGTCAGACTCCCGGAAGAGGCACCGGAAGGGGCGGCTCCGGAAGAGGTGGAGCAACGCCAGGCGGGGGCCGAGGAGGCGGGGGCCGAGGAGGCGGGGGCCGAAGCAGTGCAGGGCCGGATTTTTTCGTACCAGAGGTCAAGGATGACCGCCGGTTCCCGACACTTTCTGATCCTCGCTACGGCAAGGAACAACCGACTTACACGAAAGCCAATAACAAACGCTCATTGAAAGATTCAATGAAGTTTGTCAGTTACGAAGAACAACAAGTGCCCCTGTTCGCCCAGGGGGCACTTCCCCCAAGGCAGGAACCATTCCAACAACCCGGTGACGGCGGCCAATCCATTCGTGGCCCCCGAACAGACGTCACCGTCGTCCCCCTCGAAAAATTGGGTGGCGTGATCGTCAGCGGCTCGAACAAAGGCGACGTCGAAGCCGTCATCACGATCATCCGTTTCTTGCAGCAGAGTCTCCAACGAAGTGAGGTCAAGATCGAGTTGGTCCCGCTGCAATACAGCGATTCCGTTCGGCTCACCAACATCCTGACCCGCTTGTACTCCCAGGTCATTTACGGACCGAACTCGACGACGCTGGCGCCGTCTCAGGAGACGACGACTGTCCGGATCGGCGCACCGAACAACCAGACGGCCTTTACGACAGGCGTGCAGAATTCGAGTTCGATTGCGTTGATTCCGATTTCCCGGTTGAACGCGATTCTCGTCGCGGCACCGCAGTCACGCTTGAAAGACATCAAGAGTGACATCAACCGACTCGACGTGCCGAGTGAAAACTTCACGACGTTCCCCCTCAAGCAGGCTTCGGCGGCTCGCGTCGCCCAGCTCTTGCAGGACTTCTACGCAGTGCGATACCCCGAAGACGATGGGGGCGGGCAGAATCTCGTCCGGGTTACGTTTGACGAGAACACAAACTCTGTGTTTGTGCAGGCTGGCCGCGCCGACTTGGCGGAAATCCGTAGCTTGATTTCGCGGATCGATTCGGCCGAGTCCGCCGCACCGAGCGACCTGGTCATCCTCAAGTTGAACAACGCCACGGCGACCGAACTGTCTCTGTTGATCTCGCGAGCCATCAACGAAGGCGTCGTGGCTCCGGCGGGACAAACGACGGGAGCAGTGACCGTTCCCGTCCAGCCCGGACAAACCGCCCCCATCACGGCGGGCGGACAAGTGAGCAAGACGAGCACGCTCCGGTTTTTCAGCTCGGAGCTTCGCAAGGTCGTCAAGTCCGGCATTTTGCAAGACGTTCGAATCATCCCCGATCCCCGAACGAATAGCCTCATCGTCGCAGCGCCGCCGAAGACGATGCAACTGGTCGTCGCGCTCGTGAAGGATCTAGACGTGCCGCCGCTGGCGCGGTCGGACATCAACATCTTTACGCTCAAGAAGGCCGATGCGGCGACCGTCGCCGGGATCCTGCAACAGCTGTTCCTCAGCACTGCGATTCAGCAACCGGGAGCCGTCCCCGGACAACAACCGGGGGGTCTGCCCGGACAACAAGCCCCGGTCGCGGGACGTCCGCCCGTGATCGCCATCGGCAACCAGGTTCCCGAAGGGGCACCGATCATCGACCTGCGGTTGACGGTCGATCCCCGAACGAACAGCCTCATCGTCGCCGGTAGCCAGAATGACCTGGAGGTCATCGAGGCCATCATCAGTCGTCTGGAAGACGAAGCCGTGGTCGCGCGAAAGAACCAGGTCTACCGATTGAAAAATGCGTTGGCCGCCGACGTGGCCGTCTCGTTGAATGACTTCCTGGCGCAACTCCTCACGGCCACGACGCTGAACGTCAACCAAAACACGGCATTCCAGCTGCTCCAACAGCAGGTCATCATCGTGCCCGAGCCGATCTCCAACTCGCTGTTGATCAGTGCGAGTGATCAGTATTTCGACGAGGTCAACAAGATGATCGCGACGCTCGACACGTTGCCGCCGCAGGTCATGATCCAGGCCCTGATTGCCGAAGTGGTTCTGGACGACTTGAACGAGTTCGGGGTCGAGATTGGCCTGCAAGCGCCCATCTTGTTCGACCGGAGTCTCATCAACGGAGCCATCGTCAACGGCATTCCGCAAGAAGGCGTGCCGGGATTCAACTTTAACACGACGACGCCCCTACCCAACGGGACGGTGGTCCCATCGCGGGTGGGCGTGCAAGGACTCGGGAACTTTGGCGTTGGCCGAGCGTCTTCCGTGGCCAACGTCGGTGGTTTCGTGTTCTCGGCTGCGAGCGAGAGCGTCAACATTCTCGTGCGGGCATTGCGAACGCAGGGCCGGATCGACGTCCTGAGTCGTCCGCAGGTCATGACGGCGGACAACCAGTCGGCCCGAATCCTCGTGGGCCAGAGTTTCCCGTTCGTCGTGGCGTCGAACGTGATTGCGAACGTGGCCGGTGGCATCACGACGACCAACACGTTCAACTACCGTGACATCGGGATTCAGCTCCAGGTGACGCCCAAGATCAACCCGGACGGGACGGTGATCATGCGGGTCCTTCCTTCGATCTCGGCGGCCACGGACTCGACGGTCCTCATCGCCGAGGGCGTATTCGCCACGGCCTTCGACGTCCAAGAGGTCGAGACGACGGTCATCGCCGCCGATGGGGAAACGGTCGTCCTCGGCGGCTTGATCTCGCGGCGGAATGTGAAATCGGAAAACAAGATTCCATGGTTGGGCGACTTGCCGGCCGTTGGTGCTTTGTTCCGGTTCCGTTCGCAAACCAAGCGCAAGCAAGAATTGCTCATCATCTTGACGCCCCGAATCGTGCGGTCCAAGGCCGAGGCCGATCAGCTCCTCTTCGAAGAACGAGGGCGGATGGACTGGATTCAAGGCGACGTGTTGAAGACGCACGGGACGGTCGGAATGCAGCCCATCATGCCGGGATACCGTCCGCCGTTCCCACCCCAGCCGAGTTTGGCCCCTGCCGGTACGCTGTACCAGTCCGGAGCACGACCGTCCGGGGCGCTTGTGCCATTGCCTGGTGGGGGGCAGAAAAATGGGAAGCCGGGAGTCGAACCTTTGCCACAACCGAAGCCCGTTCCGCAATCCGAGAAGAAACAACCTTCGCAGCAGTCGTCTCGGGACGTGTCGCCGCTGGACCCATCCAAGTTTCCAGCGGCTCGACAAGGACGGATCGTTTCCCAAAGCACGAAGCAGACGACTGACTCGGCGGGGCAAGACGACGGGTTGCAGCAATTCGTGATACCGAGGTCATCGCGGTCTCCGCTGCTCCAAAAGAACTCGGTGGAGAATGGCTCGGCGGTGCCGAACCCGAGGTACGTGCCGCAACCAAACCCGGCCTCCGGACGAAGGCAAACGCAAGCCATGCGTTCACCAGCTCAGGGGCCGGTCGGCCGAACGGGGTACGAGAGGTCGGAACCGGTACTGGTGCCGGAGCCGAGTCTGCGGGAGCAGAACATCGCTCGCATCCCACCAGTGGCCACGCCTGAGGAGATGGCTCGGTCGCGAGGTCAGGCAACACAGAACCAAACCAATTCCCAAGGAAGGGCATTCGGATGGCGAATACGAGACGCATGGCAAAGGCTTCGCGGAACGTCGGAACAAAGCGAGGATTCGCGAAGGTGATGGGATTGCTTTTCCTCGTGCTGACCGGGACGGGTTCGGGCTGTACGGGTCTGCCACTTTGGGAGCACAATGACATCCCCGGCCCGCCGTCGGGGAAGGTCGTGGAGATGGTCCCAAGCTGGCTGCCCCAGGTGGCTTTTCCCCCGGATCGCTTGCACGATGGCCAACCAACTCCGGCTTTGGTTCTTCGGATGTACCTCTTCGACAAGAAGCTCAAGCCTTGTCGTGCCGAAGGTCATCTTGAGGTCAAACTTCGGCTGGGAAGTCCTGGGAATGCTCTGCAGCAGGGGAAGGTACTGGAGACATGGAAATTGACGCCCCAGATGCTCCAACCTTTGGCCAAGCCTGATCGCATGTTCAAGTGGGTGTACACGGTTCCGTTGCCTTGGGCCACGTACGATCCGGGCCTGACGAAATTCGTCATGGACCTCAAGTATACGACCAAGGACGGTCACGTCATCTACAAGCGGAACAACGTCAAACTGTCGGATGGTCCTGTGACGTTCGACGCAAGAAGAAGGACCGTTCCGGGAGCAGCGGGACCAAACCACGCAATCCCGGTTCCGAGTACCTTCGGGACACCGACACCAGGTGTCTCGCCAAGTGTCTCCCTCGGAAAAGCACAACAGCAATAGCCTGCTGTTCATCTCTTCGGAACTCCGTAAATCCCCCGGAAGGCCCAGCTTTCCGGGGGATTTTTTGCGCTTGTATCTCTCTATCTGACGGCGGAATCGAGACTTACGAAAATTGCGGTTGAAAAAGTTATGAGTCCAGGGAAAGTCCATTGCGAACTCATCTTGCTAAACTAATTTTCATGTGGTAAACATTTATTCATGTCATTTAGATCGATTTTCGGGGGCGATTTTTGACCTCTTTTCCTGAGGGAGTACAATAAGGATGACGATTCGGAAATGGTCACCCATCTAACCATGTGATGCCATGAGGAAAGGAAGCTTTGGGTCATGAATCACTATCACTCCTCTTTGTTTCCTCAGTTGGTTGGGTGTCTTCTTGATAGTTTTGCGTTTTGCGTTCATGTTCCATTCATTGCAAGGTTGCTACTCTGAGTTCCTTCGCTGTCGCGAGGAACGTCGGAGCAGACGATAGAAGGAGAAAGTCCATGTTGGTCTTGTCACGGAAGAAAGATGAACAAATTGTGGTGACCATCAACGGTCAGCTCGTTCGCGTTCGTGTCTTACAAATCGACGGCAATAAGGTCCGCTTGGGGATCGATGCGCCCCCCGAGATAGCCGTTCACCGAGAAGAAGTTTGGAAGCGACAGACTGAATTCATGGACGACCCGGAACCCTTGGTTCCGGTCTCTTAATTTCAAAACGCAAAATGTCGGTTGTTTCGGACGCGAATCTCGTTCTCGGACGTACGAACCAGATCACTTTTCGGCGGAACGTTCATTCTTCGACACATCTACGCTTCCTTCGCTACGAAGGGCAGTTCCCGTCTCAGTTAAGTAGTTGTGGAGTCGCCAGCGTATCTCGCTTCACTTGCGTTTTCGTGGTAAACGCCATCTCGACAATTCTCGAAGCCATTTCCAAACCATTCGTTTGCGCGAGTTGTTGTCGACATTCGGTAGTTTTCGCGACGTACGCTTCGTTTTGAAACACCTGTCGGACCAATTTGCGAAGTCGAGCGCCGTTGACGCGGAGGACGGGCAACATCTCGCCCATGCCGAGCCACTCGACACGCTTGGCGACTCCGGGTTGGTCGTTGGTAACCGGGAGACACACCATCGGCACGCCTCGGGTAATGCACTCTAGGGCAGTGTTCAGTCCGGCATGCGTGATGGCCATGACCGCGCGATCCAACAGACGCAGTTGCGGGGCGTGTTTGACGAGAATCACGTTCTCTGGCATTTGCAAATTGAGATCGCCGGAAGCGCCTCCTTGCGTCAAGACGACCTGTGCGGGCAGATCGCGCACGGCGTCGATGATGGCCGAAAACACGTACTCCAGGTTGTTTTGGAGCGTGCCCATCGAAGCGTAAATCAAAGGACGGTCGTCGAGTCGATCCCACGGAAAGTCCATGTCGTCGTCTCGCGTCTCGGTGTGCCAGGGACCGGTGTAGTGAAAATGGTCTGGCGTGAACTTGCGTGGAAAATCGAAGAAAGACGGTTGTTGGGCGATCTGTGCGAGCCCGTGGTGGAGTTCGTAAGCAAGCAACGAAGGGCGGACACCAGTGGATCGAGCACAGCCGCACCAATCGTACAGCGGACGAACCAGCCAGTGCGCCAGTTTGTTGCGGATCAGACCGTACCAATCGCGACGGTAGCTCCAAGGCATCGGGGGAAAGGGTAACCAAGGATCATAATGCAACGAAAGGGCGTTGCACGCAATGGCACAGGGAAGGCCATGAGCCGTGGCCACGAGGTACGCACCCGGTGAGAGTTGATCGACAACAAGCCCATCGAATTGCCCATTTTCGAGAATCTTGAGAAGGTCTCGTTGGGTGATCTTGACGACCTGCCCCAGTATTCGTCCTGTTTGCCGCATACTCGCGAAGCCGGACAGCTTGCCGAGTTCCCGCGACAACTCAGTGACTTGGAGATCGAGATCCCCTTCGACACCCATCGGGACGAATTCCAATTCGGCGCGTTTCGCAAACCGTTCGGCGAACCGTCCGCCAATCAACGAAACTTGGTGACCTCGACGCCTTAGTTCGCTCCCGAGAGACGTCAATGGGTTCAGGTGGCCTGGAAACTCCGGACAAACCAAGCCGATGCGCATTACGTACCTCGACGAGGAAATTGGGAACAGAGAAACAAGAGGAAAAAGACAACGGCACACGGGGAGCACGAGAAAACAAAAGTACACCAGCAATAAATCTCGCATTGCGAGTGTGCTTACTACCTTCTCCGCCCACTCTTAAATCCTCATTCCTTCCGTGTTGGCATTGCTACTTTACGGAGAACTCGAAGAACAGGAAACTCCTGGCCGATCTTTGCGGAATCATCGAAATAATTCCACGTCACTAACCCATCATCGGACTCTGGCTCGATGAGATAGACCGACAGAGTCCCGAGTGGTTGAGCGGTCCGAACCACGAACGTTCCCGCAAGAATCTTTCTACGCACTTTGCGAGACGTGACGGCGGCTTTGGCGAGCTTGTGGTTTTGGAATGGCCTTTGAGTTTGGCGAAACGCTTTCCACGTATAGACCTCAGCTTCCAATTTTACGTCCTTCGTGAGTTTTTCCAGAGCAATGCCGTGTTGCTGGAGCTTCGCGACTACTTTCTCGAGCTTGGCGGGGATGAGATAGGCGTATGGGCGGCGGACGGATCGGACCGCGACAAACTTTCCATAGAACTCGACGCGGTAATCTTTTGGTTTGCCTGGTGGCAGGGGCCGTACTCCGGGAACAATATCTTTTCGTGCGATGCGAGGTTGCCACGGTGGATCATAGCCCTTGACAGTATATTTCTTGGGGAATCGGTCGATCGTGGCTCGGATGGGGACCATGTCATTTTCTTTGGGATTTTGTCCAGCTTGGATGACTCGACGTCGAGCCGCTTGGAGTTTGTCACGAACGGTTTTCGCGTTCTTCGTCAGTGTGTTGAGGCACTCGGTCACAAATCCATGTGTTGCTTCTATGCGTTCCCGGAAGGTGATATACGCATAAGCTTCGGAGAGTATGGCCAACCGCCCGCGGAGCCCAAAGTAATCTAACCCATAACGAGGTTGATGCCCGTAGGGCGTCCAGCGAGTTATCTTCCGATCGAAGTTGCCATAATAGAACGTATCAATTTTTTTCTTCAACAAGTTGCGAGTCACGGTGGGCATCATCATTTCTCGCATCCACTTACGCACAGAACTATCGGTCGCGGGATTATGTTGAACATCATATGTTAACTGATAACGGTGCCACGAGCCGTTGGTCGTGTGACAGTCGATGAAACAGGCCGGATCCCATTGGTTCATTAAGCTGATAAGCGCGCGGGCTTCGGGGCTTTCGAGCTTGACATAATCACGGTTAAGATCAAAACCTTGCGCGTTGGTCCTTCGTCCCATTCCGGCAACGGGGCCAACTTGGCCGGGTCGATTATCCTTGGCCCGCGCATCGTTTCTGTCGGCGTTATAGTTTGGCACAATCAGCAAAACCAATTCTCGCATCCACGGATGATTCGGTCGCTGGAGAAGTTCTCGCAACATCCGCATCAATGCTTCCTGCCCACAGCACTCACCCGAATGAATGTTCCCAATGACGAGCACGACCAACCGTTTGTCATTCTTGAGTTGATTCGGAGACGTCACGGGCGGAGACGCAACAATTGCTCCAACCATTGGCTGGCCCTTGTGGGTCCTTCCGAACGTGAACTTGTGGAGGTGCTTTCCTCGTTTCGCGACCCGTTCGAGGAATTTGACAACGGTGGTGCTTCGGGCGGTCTCTCGGTAGTTGGATTGCTCGGCGACTGTTTTGAGGTCGTCAGTGTCTTGGTTAGCAAAGAGATGAGGTGTCCCGACAAACAGGGCACTGATGCTGAATATGAGGCAATGATAGGTCTGCATAACGAATGCCTTCGTAGGCCCTTTCCGAATACCAGGAGTTCTTGGGCAGAATGATGGAGTTGGAAATGATACCGGCGAAAGTGGTTTTATTCCACGGAAAAGCATAAGCATCGTTTCGTTCGGTTCGACGGGCGCCAGAATAATCGCCGTCTTCTGCAATGAGGGGGGAGGATTGCGGCCCCTTTCGCAAGGGGTCGAAGAAACAAGAGTCGTGTATTGTTGGTTTGTTCGGCTCCCCTTACGAATCCTTCCCTTTTCGTTGCTCCAACCATCGATTAAGTGATCGTTGGCTTTCACCAGAAGGCTTTCCGAACACTAAATTGTCGGCGCTGACGTCTTCGTCAAGATCGGGCCAGTGAATGCCTTTTCCATTGCCGATCAATCGCCAGTTCTTCCGTTCTTCCGTTGTTCCGTGATGCAGCCGCGGATACCAAACCAACGGGACCGTGATGGTACGGCCATCAGCGAGTTCGACGGCAAGTTGGTCGTCGGATATTTGGACCTTCTGGATCAAAGGAACTTGAATTTCAATCGCCGAAGTAGTCATTCCAACTCTCCAAAAGAGTTTGCAAGTTATCTTCTATCAGTTTTTGGATCTTGTTGAGTTCTTTTGAGGGAAATCCACCGCTGCGTTCAAGGCGAACTGGATTCAGCCAGAATTTTGCCTCACAGTTATCTCGTTCAACTGAACGTGAGGTGGTTCATCCCGATCGCCAGAATAAAAGAAAAAGCGATACGGACCGCTCCGGAAGACTGTGGGCATTGTGTTGAGGTACCTCAAGTTGTTGAGAAAGATTACTCGGGATAATCTGCGACGAATTCTCCCGCCAACAATCGCACGTTCTCTGGTGTTTGCGGATCGGATTTCACGATCCGTAGCACTTTGACGAGCGAGACACCTTCAACTTGGAGTACATTGCTGTTCAACAGCCGTCTCACCATCGTAACTCCAAGGCGGGATGGACGGCGTTGGAGAGATTCAATCAACAACGGCTCGTACCTCGGGATTGACTCCAAGCCGTGGACGACGGACCATAGCACACCAACTCCGTCGTCCTCCGGAAATCTCTCAAGAATGCCCAAGAGATCGGAAACGTGATTTTGGGCTTGGTCTGTTGCCCACAACTCACTGAGTAATCTGTCGAGGGCGAGCCAATTCCCATCGATTGGCTGGAATGCTTGGAGGTCTGCCACAATTTGGTCTGAGGTTCTTGCCATGCCAGTTAATACTCCAACGAAGCCACAACGAACTGTTTGTCGCCCCACTCATCCATGCTGTTGATTTGCAATCCTGTAATTCGCTTCGCCAACTCGAAGAGAGTATCTTCGTCGTCCCGCCAATCGAGTTCGGATTCTTCGGGAATTGGTGTTCCGAAATCGTCCGTGGTTTTACTATGCTCGCGAATGAGTCGGCGTATCTCTTGGCCGTTGGAACAAATAGTGGAGTGCGTAATAAACACTCACTCCGCCGAAGACAATTGCGAAGGCTCTACCGTTGGAAGAAGCGGCCTCCAAGACATCGGGATCGCTGACGACTCGATCGTTGGCGGTCCAAATCACTCCCCACCCCTGTAATTCACCGAGAGCGACGTTAGGAGACATTCGAAAGGATGTTGCCTCTTCCCATCCGACGGTTCGATCGGTGACGAGGAATACGTCGGGAATGACGAGTTCCATATCGCTCCGAGATTTGTTTTCGGCCAACAGAACGCAGGTGTTCCAACTCATGGAAGGAGTTCTTTTTCAAATGTGGACAGTGTTGGAGTTCCCAGAGGAAATGGTGGGCCTTCGCTGCGTTGTCTTGAGGCTCCGGAGTCGCACTGCTGCCAAGCAGCATGCAACTCCTTCGCTTCGCTCGCGCTCCGCTTGCCCCACCCAACGGAATCAGGCTCCAGACAGTTTTTCCCGCTGCGCTCACTGTCCCTCGCTCGTAGAAAACCATCCGAACCAATAATGCCTGAAGCAGTTTTTCCCGCTTCGCACTGAGTATTCTTGTCGCTTCGCGGACTTTCCGCTGCTTCGCAGCAAAAGTCCGCTTCGCTCGGATCCTCGCTTGCGCTTCGGGTTAGTGTCGAACCATCAACCCGATCAACCTTGGCCGGTCACGATTTGCGTTTCTCGTGTGGCAGACCTGTATATTTCTCCGGATACACCGCATCCACGTCACTCTTTTGATATGTATGTAGATATATGTCTTCGGGTATGGGGCGTGGTTCATCGACAACGGCGTCGGCAGCGTCGGCGGCTTCTTGTTGGGCGTCGGCGATGACTTTGTCGACGCCGGCTTGATCGAGGATGTCCCACTCGATGAGTTGCTTGCCGAATAGTTCTATGCAGTCGGGTTGGTCATAAATTCGAATGGCGCCGCTCGATGATGAATGGCCGTGGAGTCGTGAGACCATCGCTTCGAGCATATTCGGCTTGCGTTCTTCGCGGCTGTATTTCATGGCTCGTTCGTTGGCGTGCCAGCTGGCGATGGGGTCGTTGCCGTCGACGACTTCGCCGGGGATGCCGAAAGCCTTGCCGCGTTCGATGACGTTGGTCTCCGCGTGGACCGTCTCATAAGGTGTCGAAATGCCGTAGCCGTTGTTCATCACGATCATCAAAACGGGATACTCGTTTCCGGGTCGCGTGCTCCAGATCATGCACGATGCGAAATCGCCCTCGGCAGAGCCCGCGTCGCCACCCACAACGATTGTGAGCCCGTCGCCCCCATGACGCTTTTGGACGTGAGCTGTTCCGGCGGCCATCGTGAATTGAATTTCGATCACGGAACTGACGGGAACGACGTTCCATTCTTTTCGTGCAAAGTGTCCGGGAAAGTTTCGTCCGCGGGAGTGTGGGTCGGTCGCGGTCATGGCGATTTGTCGGATGCCGTCGATGAGTTCCATTCCCATCCCGACCATCGTTCCGCTGTTGCGGTAGTGGAGGTGGAGGTAATCGTAGTCGGGGCCTTCGCCCTTTTTGACTTGCATGCCGAGAGCGACGTTGAAGGCTTCTTCGCCCGGACCGCCGATCCAGAAGTATCCCTCGCCCGACTTACTCATCTTGATCATCCGCTCTTCCATGGCGCGGGCTCGGGCCATGTGGCGGAGGAGTTGCTTGCAGATGTGGTCAGGCAACCGCTTGGTGGGCTTTCCGTTTTCGGAAGTCTTCGCGGTTTTTCCGGTTTCTCGGTTTGTCGTTTTTATGGTCATAGGCTTGATCTTTCTCGTGCAGCGCAGGCGATCGAATTTTTGTCACATCTTGTATTATCAGTTTTTCTTAACTTGGTGTCAAAAGAAACAAAGGAACCGTCGGGCAGGCCGACGATTCCCCAAATGTATTCTACGCCAGAAAGATCGTGGTGGCATTCGTTATGCAATATGATATCGCCACGAATTGGCAAACTGGATTGGTTCGCTCACTTCTTATCCCTCTTCGATGGCGACGCCAAGGGCAACGGCTTTTGCCATACGTGGATGGATAGTTGCGGAAACAATCGGCCCGTCACAAATTCGTATTTTCCGTCCTTTCGCTTTTTCAGAAAAAGCAGATACTTTGGGCCAGGATATTTCTTTCCTTGAAAATGCGCCACAAGTGGTTTTCCCGGAGCTTTCGGCTCTTTCTGGAACTCGATGAAGGAAGGCCCATTGACGATTTCTCGGACTTCGGGTTGTTTGCCGATGTCTTCGCCCATCCGGAAGTGGAGCAACACCAACTTTTTGAGTTTCTTGTCCCCTTTGACAAAATGGGCAGGGCGAAAAGTCGTGTGGATTACGGCGAGCTTGAAATCCTGCCAACGCTCATCGACAACACGGTCTTTGGTGTTCTTGGTCGAGATGGCCTCGGCGATGACGATGAGGTCCGATTCTTTGAACAATTTTTCCTTGGGCCAGAGTGGGACTAACTGAGCGGATGTGACGTTGGCACCGAGACCAACAAGGCCAATCGCAGAAACGAAGATCGACGTTATGCGAAACACAATGAACCTCCAGAACTGAGCCTGCCTCGGATCACCCAGCGAGTTACAGTTTACTCTTCGGCAGGCTTCACGACCCACAACAAAAACGTCGGATTCACAGACTCGAATCGGATCGTCTCCATTTGCTCAGTGGCCCGCGACAAGTTCACGAGCAGTGATTTGACCGGCTGGGTGAGTCGTTTCAAGACCGTGTAAACGGCAGACAATCGTTCGATCGTTGCGACGTTCACAACCATTCGGCCACGAGGCAAGAGGCTTTCGTAAGCCATCTCGACCAGGCGGACAACTTCTTGGCCGGTCCCGCCAATGAAGATCGCATCCGGTCGTGGCAAGTCGGAAAACACGCCGGGCGCGGTGCCGTGGATGGCTTTGACGTTCTTGACGTTGAACGTTTCGGCGTTGGCGAGGATCAAGTGATAGTCGGCGGCTTCTTGTTCGATGGCGTAGACCATTCCGGGTTCGGAGAGTTGGGCTGCTTCGATCGCGAGTGAACCAGAGCCCGCGCCGATGTCCCAAATAACTGTTCCCGGTTGCACATCCATTTCGGCGAGAGCGAGAGCGCGGACTTCGGCTTGGGTGATCAAGCCACTCTTGGGACGGCTCTGGGCGAAGACGTCGTCGGGATTTCCGAAGCGACGAAACGAACTCGGTTCGCGGCGGTGGTCGGGTCGGTTGGGCAGGCGTTTGAGAATCATCACGCTCATCGGTGAGAACTCGGTCTCGGCGATTTCGTGGAGTTCGCCCTGTGTCACACGTTCGTCCGGACCGCCCAAGTTTTCGCAGACGTAGGCTCGGAAGTAATCAAGGCCGCGTGAGAGGAGTTGCTTGGCGATCGAAGCGGGGTTTTCAGTTTCGCTCGGGAACATGCCGACGACTTCGGCGATGCGGATGCGGTCGAGGACAGACGAAAGTGGGTGCGTCGCTAGGTTCGTCAAGTACGCTTCTTCCCAGCTTTCTTTCACGCGGGCGAATGCGTCTTGCATGCTGCTGACGTGGGGGAAGACTTCGAAATTGTCCTTGCCGATGCGGTCGCACAGATACCGCGCGACGCCGTAAAAAAGCGGATCGCCCATCGCCACGACGACCATTCGTTTCTTGCCGAGGTTCGTTTCCAACGTCCGCACGACTTCTTGTAGATCGGGACCGATACGGACGTGTTCTCCCGGGATGTCTCGGAGAAGGTTCAACGCCTGGTCCGAGCCGAGAATCATCTCGGCTCCTTCCAAGATTTTGTGAGCGTGTCCTGTGAGTCCGGCCTCGCCATCGCTTCCGACACCTATGATTTGTATTTTTTGGGAATCGCTCATGTCGCGAGCCTCCGCACAACTTTTTTTACGGCTGGTTGTCCGCTGATCGTTCTTCCATCAAGATAGGATCATGCAAGGGTGGTGTCCTCAAACCGAAGAATCCCTCACCCTCAATCCCTCTTCCCAAAGGGGCGAGGGACTTTGAAAAAGGCACTGGAGCTAACCCAATTGGTTGCTCCAAACATCCACGGAGCTCCTATGTTCACACAGATTTTATTATCCACGCTCGTAGTTTTTACACCAGGTTCGGATGCCGGGAAAGAGAAGGGGTACCCGAATGGGAAGATTTTGATCGAGGCGAAGGAACTTGCTCGAAAGCCCGCGGTGGTCAACAAGAACATCGTCATGTGGATTATCGATACCCGTTCGCCGAGCGAATATCGCAAATCCCACGTACCGTATGCCGTCCACATTGACGTGAAGAAACTATCGAAGCGGTCGTTGACTTGGCATGGCAAGGAGAAGGTGGCCGGCTGGCCGCTCCGGTACAGCTTGGGTAAGAACTTGCCCATTGTTGTGTACGGCGATGGATCGGTGAAAAATGCCGCAAGACTTTGGTGGTTGCTGCGTTATGCAGGGTTCTCGAACGTTCAGTTATTGAACGGTGGCTTTCCGGCCTACGTGAAAGTCGGCGGCAAAGTCGAACAGATTACAAACCAGGCAGACCACGAGCAGAAAGGAAAAACGGTTCCAGTTTCCCGACTTCTGGCGACCAAAGAACGCGTCCTCAAAGCTCACAAAAATAAGAAGACGCAAATCGTCGATGCTCGCAGCAAAGGCGAATTTTGCGGAGATGTGAAGAAGGCCAAACGTGGCGGTTCGATTCCCGGCGCGATTCACCTGGAATGGACCGACTTACTCGACAAGAAGACCAAGAAATTCAAGAGCCCGAGAGAGCTTCGCAAGCTCTTCGAGAAGGCGGGCATCGATTTGAAAAAGCCATTGATAACGCACTGTCAGTCGGGCGGACGAGCTTCCGTGATGGCGTTTGCGTTGGAGTTGATGGGAGCCAAAGAAGTCAAGAATTACTATCGGGGTTGGTCCGAGTGGGGGAACGCGGAGGAGACTCCGGTCGTGCGTCCAAAGCGTTGAGTGGGATCGGTGATCGGGAATTGCATGTTTGTTCGTCGAACCGGTTTCGGGGAGTCGGATAATTCAGTGTTGGATTTGAGTTTGTTTTGAGCCACGGAGTGGCGACAGATCTTAGCCGTGGGTTTACACCCACGGGGGAGAAAAATCGCTCTGACCATCCCGCGGCCTCACGGCCACGGGTAAGATCTGTCGCCACTCCGTGGCTCAAAACCCAAAACCAAACCCGACTATTA